>NZ_JBQIIT010000055.1:0-4454 GCF_056795635.1 Adlercreutzia sp.
TGTTCGGCGGCTTGGCCTTGTTCCTGTATGGCATGAACCTCATGAGCAGCAGCCTGCAAGAGGCCGCGGGCGAGCGTATGCGCTCCATTCTGGCTGCGGTGACGAAGAATCCGCTGGTGGCGGTGCTCGCTGGCGCTGTGGCCACGGCGGTGCTGCAAAGCTCGTCGGCCACCACCGTCATGACCATCGGTTTCGTGGCGGCCGGCCTCATGAACCTGCGCCAGGCCATCCCCATCATCATGGGCGCCAACATCGGCACCACCATTACGGCCCAGATCATCGCCTTCAAGCTGTCCGACTACGTGCTCGGCATCGTGCTCGTGGGCTTCATCGTCATGTCCCTGGCGAAGCAGTCGAAGGTGAAGCTCACCGGTACGGCCATCTTCGGCTTCGGCCTTTTGTTCCTCGGCATCGACACCATGGGGGCCGTTATGAAGCCTCTGGCCGAGAACCCCGTGTTCACTGACATGATCGCCCAGGTCACCGGCGTGCCGATTCTGGGGGTAGCGGTGGGCACCATCATGACCCTGGTCGTGCAGAGCTCCAGCGCCACCATCGCCGTGCTGCAGAACTTCGCCGCTCAGGCCGGCCCCGACGGTGCCAGCGTCATCGGCTTGGAGGGGGCCCTTCCCATTTTGCTCGGCGACAACCTGGGCACTACCATCACGGCTCTTCTAGCCGCTGTCGGCCAGAGCCGCGATGCCAAGCGCGTGGCCCTGTCCCACTGCATCTTCAACCTGTCCGGTTGCCTGCTGTTCGTGTGGCTCATCGGCCCGGCAGCTTCGGTGGTGGCAGCCCTCACTCCGGGTCCCGAGATCGAGGTCATCGCCCGTCAGATTGCCAACGCGCACACCCTGTTCAACGTGACCATGACCCTGCTGTGGCTGCCCCTGGTGTCGCTCATGGTGCGCATCGTCATGGCGGTGCTGCCCGACCATCCGCGCCGCCCCCGCCGCCCGCGCAACCCCGTGGCCGAGACCCCCTTCGCTCCCGACACCGCCGCAGCATAGGCTCTGCAGCGGCCAATGGCCTCGGAATCTGCCATCCTGCGCTTAGAATCTGCTTCCTGGAGGCGAGGCCCCGTCAGCTTATTGACGACTTAGGGCCTCGCCTCTTCTGCGCTGGCGGCATGAGATACAATGCGGCACGCAGACGAGAAAGGACTCCCATGGCTGCGCCGGCACTCATATATTACGTAGAAGACGATGAGCACATTCGCGATCTGACGAGCTATGCCCTGCGCCACGCCGGCTTCGAGGTGCGGGCCTTCCCCGATGGATCGGGCTTCATCGAGGCTTGCTGCGAGAAGGCTCCCGCCGCGGCGTTGCTGGACATCATGCTGCCCGGAGAAAGCGGCCTGAGCCTCGTGCAGCAGCTGCGCGCGAACGCAGCCACCGAGAACATCCCCGTTATGATGCTCACCGCCAAGGGCACCGAGTTCGACAAGGTGTGCGGGCTCGACGCCGGGGCCGACGATTACCTGGCGAAGCCCTTCGGCATGATGGAGCTCGTCTCGCGGGTGAACGCGCTTCTGCGCCGCGCCGCCCGGCCCGCCCAGGGAGCGTCGGGCTCTCCGGCTGAGGAACTTGGCTGGCTGTCCTGCGGGGCCATCTCCCTGTCGCCCGAGGCGCGCACGGCCACGGCAGCCGGGGTGGAGCTGCCCCTGACCCGCAAGGAGTTCGACCTGCTGCGCATTCTTTTGGAGCATAAGGGCCGCGTCCTCACCCGCGAGCAGCTGCTCGAGCGGGTGTGGGGCGTAAGTTTCGTCGGCGAGACGCGAACGGTGGATATGCACGTGAAGACGCTGCGCAAGAAGCTTGCCGCGGCAGCGCCCGGTGCCGAGGAGGCCATCGGCACCGTTCGCGGCGTGGGATATCGGATGCGGGAGATTTCACTATGAGCGAGGTCGAAGGCGCCGGGCGGCCGGAAGCCGTCGATGCCGCAGGTGCCGCTCCCAGCCTGTCCGGCCGCATTTTGCGGAGCGTCCTTACCTTCACCATCGGGGGCATTGTGCTGCTCACGCTTATGTTTGCGGGCATTTTCTACGCCACGATGATGCAGGTGCCCAACTCCGCGGCCGTTATGGCCGACTTCTTCGGCGGCGATTTGACCGTGTGCGTGGTGGCGACGCTCATCGTGGGCGTAGCGCTCGCCTTTGCTGTGTCCCGTGCGCTGACCGTCAGCATTGTGCGCCCGCTCGACGAGGTGGATCCCGCCGACCCGTGGAAGGTGCCGGTGTACGCCGAGATGCGCCCGCTGCTCGCCCGTATCGACTCTCAGCAGCGCACCCTGCGGGCCCAGAACGAGGAGTTGGCCCGCGCCGAGAGCCTGCGGCGCGACTTCTCGGCCAACGTGTCCCACGAGATGAAGACGCCCCTCCAGGTGATCTCCGGCTATGCCGAGCTTATGGAGAACGGCCTCGTGCCACCTGAGGACGTGCCGCGGTTCGCCGGGCTCATCCATCAGGAGTCCCAGGCCATGCGCGCGCTCATCGACGACGTGCTCACGCTCTCGCGCCTCGATGAGCTGCCGCCCGATGCAGCTGTCACTGCGCCCGTAGAGGTGCTCGGCGTGGCTCAGCGCGCCGCCGGGCGCCTGGTGAAGCTCGCCGACGAGCGCGCGGTAAGCGTGCAGGTGCAGGGTGCTCCGGTCACGGTGACGGGCAACGAGGGGCTCATGGAGCAGATGCTCCACAATCTCATCGAGAACGCCATTCGCTATAACGACGAGGGTGGCCATGTGTGGGTGGAGGTGGACGGCTCTTCGGAGGGCGTTACCGTGCAGGTGGCCGACGACGGCCCCGGCATTCCCGAGGCCAAGCGCGAGAAGATCTTCGAGCGTTTCTACCGTCTGGAGAAGAGCCGATCGAAGGAAACCGGCGGCACGGGCTTGGGCCTGGCCATCGTGAAGCACGGTGCCCAGCGTCACGGAGGCACCATCGAGGTCGGCGGCAAGGAAGGCGAGGGCGCTACCTTCACCCTCTTTTTCCCCGCAACGGCCGAATAGCGGGATGATCAGGGCCTTTTCGCAGCCTCTCTTCCTGCTGGGCGTCCTCATGTTGCTTCGATAGTGAAATTTCTATTTCACTATTACAACTACTATTTTGAGAGTGCGGCAATAGCCGAGGCTCTCTACCAGTTCGAGGGCTTCTCCAGGTTGAAGTCGGTGGGCTGCCAGAGGGTAACACTGCCCGTGCGGCGGGTGACAGGTACGTCGATGAGGCGCTGGTTGGAAGAGCCGCACCACTTCAGTTCCAGCGACTTGCGGGATTCCACAAAGGGGCCGTCCACCAGCACGTCGATGGCATCCAGTAAATCTCCTACGGCCAGGTCGGCGGCAATGCCCGCGGCGAGCGCTTCCCCGGCCAGGCCGGCCTCTTCGCGCCGCGTGCGTTCGGTGCGAGCCGCCTCCGCTCGGCGCAGCAGGTCCTCGTACAGGTACCCCGTGAATGACCATACACCGTAGTCTCGCTCCTTCAGCGCGCGGGCCAGCACGGCACAGGCCTCCGGTTGCTCGAAGGGCTCGCCGCCCGAGAGGGTCACGTCGTGCACGAGGCCATTGGCCTCGATGTCGGCCAGCAGGTCGCTGATGGCCGTGACGGTGCCGCCTTCGGCCGGCTGGCTTTCGGGGTTGTGGCATCCCGGGCAGCCGTGGGAGCAACCCTGCACGAACACGGCATAGCGCAGCCCCGGCCCGTCCACAATGGAGTCGGGCACGGTGCCGTACAGGGATATGGTCAGGTCGTTCACGTCGCTCATGGGGTCCTCGTTCATCGTGCGGGCCTCGCAGTCCGAGGCGCTTGTATCGGTTACGGGCCATCATTATAGGCTGCGCGGGCACCTCGTGTTCCGCAACACAAAGACGGCACGAAACCGTCGCCTCCGCCTTGTCTACCTTGCCGCACGGCGCCGCCCTGCTGCAGAGGATGCCTGCATCGGCTGTCCGCCCCGTTCCCTGTGACGATTGCGTAAGGTTGGGCGCTTGTTGACCAAGCGACGAAGGGTTTGTGGCAGAATATGCGGATGTGCAAATTAGTCGCAGCTTAAACATGGTAGATACAAGGAGAAGCACATGGGACTCCTCTCAAGGTTCGAAGGCAAAATGGAAGACACCGTGGAAGGTGCCGCCGACCGCATGGGCGCGGCCCCGCTGTCTCCCGTGCAGATTGCCAAGAAGGCCGAGAAGCAGATGCGCCGCGAGAAGATGGTCGGCGCAGGTAAGCAGTATGCTCCCACCCTGTACACCGTGCTCGTCAACGCCGACGACGATCGGCGCCTTCTGGGTTATTACCCCACGCTTGCCGGCGAGACTGAGACGTACCTGTCCGCGAAGGCCGCTGAGTCGGGCCTCGTTATGGACGGCCAGCCGCTTGTGCGCTTCATCGTGGATGACGATCTGCGCCACGGCAAGTTCGACGTTATTGCCGAGATGGTGGCCTCTCCCTTGGTCGAGCA
>NZ_JBQIIT010000056.1:0-4261 GCF_056795635.1 Adlercreutzia sp.
CCCAAAAGCGCCGTCACCTTCCCCAGGAGGGGCTCGAAGGAGACACCGCGGGCCTCGAAGTCGGGTTGTTTGGCGGACACCACCATGGCGTCGGCGGTGAAGTCGGCGGCGAAGGCCGTGGCGCAAGCCAAGTCGCGACCGGCCATGACCGCAGCCAGGAGCGTGCTGGCGAACACGTCGCCGGTGCCGTGGAGCATATAGGGGAGTTTCGCGTTGGTGGTCTCGGTGAAATCAACCGAATCGCCCCACGCGTAGTTGTGGATGAGGCCATCACCGTGCTCGATACCCTTCAGCACCACGTTCTTCGCGCCGCGCTCGCGCAGGGCCCCCATGATAGATCGCACGGTCTCCTCCTCCACGTCGGCGCCTTCCCATTCGCGACCCAGGATAATGGCAGCCTCGGTGAGGTTCGGCGTGAGAATGTCGGCCCCGTCGGCCAGGGTGCCCATGGCGGCCACGAGCTCGGGCGTGTAGGTGGGGTACACCTTGCCGTGGTCGGCCATCACCGGATCCACCACGCGCAGCGCGTCCGGGTAGGTGTCCCACACCTGCTTGATGATGTCCACCTGCTCGGGCGCGCCGAGAAAGCCCGAGTACACCGCATCCAGCTCCACACCGATACGCTGCCAAGCGGTCAGGTAGTCGGAAAGAATGTCGGTGGTGTCATGCATGTACCAGCCGGGGAAGGCCGTGTGGCTGGAAAATAGGCCCGTGGGCACCGGGCACACATCGCAGCCGGCCGCCGACAACACGGGAATGGCTACGCCAAGCGAGCACTTGCCGTAGCCGCACAGGTCATGGATGGCTGCCACGCGGGGAATGTAGGCCTCGTGTCGCTCGTAGAGGGCCGTTGCCTGGGGCGCATGGGTCATGGGAATGCTCCTTCCACTGGGTAATCGCAGCCGATTCTACCCCTTGCGCCGCAGGCACGACCCTAGGTTTTTCCGAACGCCAGCGAACTGTTAGCGACCAGAGGCCAAGGCAGAGCCGTAGTCGCCGCCCCGTTCGTCCTACCCTAGTCGAGAGCCGTCAGAAACGCCTTTTCGGCAGGAATGTAGGGGGTCATCTGCTTATCGGCTACGCATTCCACGCAGTCAGACTGCACGAGCCGCAGATAACCCCAGTGGTAGGGAGAGGTCATGTACTTGCCCAGGAACGTAGCGGCCGTATCGAAATCGCAGTCGTAGACATAGTTCCACGGCACCGCGCCGCTGGAGTCGAAAACCTCGGAGATCTGCGTATTCACCAAGCCGGGGACATACTCCCCCACCTGCAGCACCCGTTGGGTCATGGCCTCGACCATCTTGGGATCCACGCCTTCCACCAGGTGCATGAGCATGATGCGATGGCACGTGCTGTCGCCACCTTTGAGGTTGGCCTGTCCGGGGCCGTAGGCGAGGAACGTGACGTCGGCGGCCAGGGACGAGTCGGACACGGTCTCCTGCAAACTCTCCCACGACGGCGATCCAGCGGCCTCGTCATAGGCGGTGCGGTCGGCGAAAGCCAACTCGCAGAACAAATCCCCCGCATTGGTCGGAGAATCGTCGGGCACGATGTCGCACAGCCACGCCGGCGCCACAGCCTCACACGCCGCCCGAGCCTCGTCGCGCATCGCCGTCTTCTCTTCAGGGGAGACGCCCTCGTTGAACGTCACCAGATACAGGGCATTAATCATCGGTTCAGCACCTCCACATCGGCCTCGCTGGAGAAATAGGAACGGTCGCGCGATTCAAGCTGCTCCTCAAGCTCGCGCCACCAGGCGGTCACGCTGGGATCGCCGTAGGCGATGGCCGCCGCCAAGGAGCCATAGCCCTCGAAGGACCAGATGAACTCGAGCGTGTTATTACTCGCCGGATCCGTGAGCCATAGCGGCGGAGCCACGATGGCGTGCTCAAGGGCCATGCCCTTCTCTGCAGCGATAGCCTGAAAGCGTTCCAGGTAACGATCGTACACCGCCCGGCCCTGACCCGGTTTCGCCACCAAACGGTCGATGAGGTAGATCATCGGCGCGGCGGCCTCTCCGCCAGCAAGGGCCTCGGCCTCCTTCTCGCTCCCCGTTTCCGCAAGCTCCGGTTCTGCTACCGGCTCGGGCCCCGGCTCCGACCCCGTCGTTGTCCCGGCGCAACCGCCGAGCACGCCCAGAGTAGCCGCTGCGCAACCTGCCGCGGCGCCGACCTTGAGAAATCCCCTGCGCGTTACTGTCTGCGTCTTTCCCATGCATCCTCCAATCTTTTTCTCCAACCCGATTCGCCGGCGCCGGCCATGGCGGCCTGGCATCGCCTTCGAAAAAGCGCTAGAATCAACGGTCGATGAGGGCTGGGGAGCTTCCCATCACCGGGTCTTCCGCCGACGAATCGGACACCTCGGATGCTACGGCCTGGGCAGTCGCGCGTCGATCTCGCAAAACTGCTTATAGGGCCGCCAGGGGTCATCCGAAACGGACGATTTTGAACGGAGGGGCCATGCAAGTGCATTTGCAATCGAAGAGCGTCGGATTCTCGCACGCGCTCAATATCGCCGCCATCGACGCGGTAATCTGGGTCTGGTTCTATCAGATGTCCCACGCTGCCGGGGCATCCTTTCTCATGCCGGAAGGCAGCGGGCCGTCCCATCGAGAGCTCTTTGGGCTACTCGCCACAACTATTATCCTGTTCTTGAAATGGGATCGCTTTCCGCGCCGCTTCCATATCGCAGCGCCCCTCACCACGAGCGCCCTTTGCGGTCTGCTTGTGGCTATCGGCTTCCTCGACCTCCACAACGATCCTCTGCGCAGCGCCCTCGTGGGCGCCCTTTCCATCGGATCGTTCTCCTGCCAGCTCCTCCGTTTCGAGAACCTCGAGCGCTCCGACAACATCCACGGGCTCGCCTTGGCGCTGACCGCGTCCCTCGTGCTGTTCTACGGCCTCAACCTTCTGTTCACCCAGTCATCGCCGGCCCTCCAAGGCACCTTCATTATCGCGGCACCCTGCGTGCTTCTCGTGAACCTGAGGGACAGCGTTGCCCCCACCGCCAACCTGCGCCCGCTCTCGCTGCGCTCCCTCGCCGTCGTGCCCAACATCCTCGTCGGCATCTTCGGCGTGGCCGGCGGCTTCGTGTTCGTAGTCGGCACCCTCAGCACGCCCACGGGACTCGGCGATCTGCTCCAGAACCCCATCCCCACCTACCCAGCTATGCTGCTGCTTTACATGGCCCTGGCCATTATTGCCGCCTCGGGTCTGCGCTTCCCCAAAGCTGCCTACTTTTCCCTGGTCAACCTCTCGTGGTCTCTGGGAACCTTCCTCGGAACCACGACGCTGCGCGCAGGATTCCAAGTGCCCGAGACCCTCTCGCTCGTCCTGGCTGCAGCCAGCATGATGAGCTTCTTTCTCTTCCAAAGTACCTGGATCGACCGGCCGGAGAACAGGCCGACCACGACGGCACAGCGCATCGAGGACGTGGCGGCCCAGCACGGCCTCACCAAGCGGGAGATCGAAGTGGCGGCGCTCCTCCTGGAGGGTCGCAGCCTGCGCCGTATCCAGGCCCAGCTCTTCATTTCCGAGGGCACGGCAAAGACCCACGTCAAGCACATTTACGCGAAGCTGGGGGTTCACACGAAGCAGGAGCTGATCGATCGGCTCGGCGCTCCCCGCTAGCGGCCAGCCGCAACCGCGGCTCGCGGATGCCCACCCCGCGGGATCTCTCGATGCCCCCGCAAACGCTCGACCGCGCCCCGGATCCCCTAGCGGTTCTCGATGGCGCCGATGTTCTTCAGCGCGATCTCGATGCGGCCGTCCGGCGTGCTGAAGAACTCGATGAAGTCGGGGTTCTCGCCGTACTCGGCCGGGAAGGTCAGTTCGATGCCCGTGTCGGTGCGTATCTTGTGGTTCTTGGTGACCCGCTTCGCCACGGCCTTCTCCACCACCACGCGCTCGGGAATGGCCCCGGCGTCCACCGCGCGATCGAAGCGCTCCTGGAGCACCGGCTCGTCGGCGAACACCTCGCGTCCCAGCTCATGGGCGTCCACCTCGTCGGAGTCCTCGGCGTTCTCGGCCACGTAGGACTTCGCGCGGGCGAGCGCCCGGGCCGTGTTCGCCCCGTATTCCTCGGCCACTTCCTCCACCACGGTGGTCACCGCCTGCAGCACTTCCTTGCTCGAGGCCTCCATGGAGCACTGCAGCAGGCCGTCGGGAATGAGCCAACGCTTCTCGCCGGCAATCTCGCGCTCCTTGTCCACGAACCACACGGTCATGGCATCGCCGTCGATGAGCGCGAACGACGCCAC
>NZ_JBQIIT010000022.1:0-27884 GCF_056795635.1 Adlercreutzia sp.
AGACGACGCCATGACGCCGCCCTTCTTCACGGCGTCGTTGAGCATGGCCAGCGCCGCCGTGGTGCCGGGGCCGCCGCACTGGCCCACGCCGATGGCCTCCAGGATCTCGGCCACGGAATCGCCCTCGGTGGGCGTGGGCGCGAGCGACAGGTCCAGAATGCCCTGCTGCACGCCGAGGCGGCGGCTCGCCTCGCGGGCCATGAGCTCGCCGGCGCGCGTGATTTTGAACGCGGTCGCCTTAATGGCCTCGGCGACGGTGGTAAGGTCGGCCTCCTTCGGCAGGTCGGCCAGCACCGCGCGCACCACGCCGGGGCCCGACACGCCCACGTTCACCACCTCGTCGGTCTCGCCGGATCCGTGGAAGGCGCCGGCCATGAAGGGGTTGTCCTCCACGGCGTTGCAGAACACCACGAGCTTGCCGGCGCCTATGCACTGCTTATCGGCGGTCAGCTCGGCGGCCTGCTTGATGATGCCGGCCATCTTAAAGGCGGCGTCCATGTTGATGCCGGCGCGCGTGCTGCCCACATTCACGCTGGCGCACACGCGCTCGGTTTCGGCGAGCGCGCGCGGAATTGAGTTCATCAGCTTGTGGTCGGCCTTGGTGGCCCCCTTGTGCACGAGTGCCGAGAAGCCGCCCACGAAATCGACGCCCACCTCGGCGCCGGCGCGGTCCATGGCGCGGGCGATGGGGGAAAGGTCGTCGGCGGTCACGGCCGCGCAGATTTCCGCGATGGGCGTGACCGAGATGCGCTTGTTCACGATGGGGATGCCGAACTCGCGCTCAAGCTGTTCGGCGGTGGGAACCAAATGCTCGGCGGCCGAGGTCATGCGGTCGTACACCTTGTCGGCCAGCTTGTTGACGTCGGCATCGACGCAGCCACGCAGGTTGATGCCCAGCGTAATAGTGCGAATGTCCAGGTTCTGCTTGGACACCATGGCTAAAGTTTCGGCGACCTCTGCGGGGGTAATCTGCATGGAAAGCTCCTTTGCGGTAGAGCGCCAGTGCGCGGGGAGGCGCCTCGGCGCGAATTGCCTCTGCACAGTCTAGCAAATCGGAAGCGCCCCCGCCGCCCGCCGGACGCAGACGGCACCTTGGGAGGCAAGGGGCGCAAAGGCGCTTGCGACGGGTGCACCCCCTAAGCGGGGTGGCAGGGAGTGCGAAGTTGCCGGAGGGGTTTCCTGGCTTTATTCCGGCAACTCCACTATCAGTGATTCGGGGAACTCATCGGGCTTCAAAAACGAAATCATATACCAGGGCATATAGGCGATGGTGCACTCGATATCGCGCCCCTCGGGGATGCTTGCTTCCACGGCGGTGTTCTCGCGGCAGAACACGTAGGCGAAATCAAGCCCCCAGCTTTTCACCTTCATAACGTTGTCCAGCGAGGCATGGGCGCGGAAGATACGGCCCGACTTTGCCTCGATGGGGATGATTTTTTCGTCCTTCTGTACCACGAAGTCAATCTCGCCGTGTTTGGCCTTTTCGTAGTACAGGGTATCGAACCCGTTGGCGGTGAGAATTTGGGCGAAGGCATTCTCCAGTATGGCGCCCCAGTTGATGTCGAGCTTGCCTTGCAGCACCTTGAATTGCACGCTTGGGCCCAGCATGGCCATGAGAAGCCCCGTGTCGCAAAGGAAGAGCTTGAAGACGCTGTGCTGTCTGTTGAGAAGCAACGGCGCCACGAGCTCGGTCACATTGAAGCAGGGTAGTGCTACTCCGGCATCGGCGAGCCAAATGAAGTCGCTCTCGTAGCGTTCGGTGCGTGCCGATTTCGCGAGATCGGAAAGCTTAAAGCGCTTGTTCTTTTTGCTGAGCTCGGCAGGAATGGCGTCGAAGATGGCCTTGACGTGCGCCTTGTTGCGTGCGTACTTGGAAATGTCGGCCCGGTAGAGCCTCAAGATATCGCTTTGAACGCGATGCACCTGGGCCATGTCGCGCGTTTCAACGAATTTCGCTACGGCGGCGGGCATGCCGCCCACTACCAGGTAATAGCGAAACAGCTCCATGAGTTTGTTGTGAATGACTTCGGGCAGCGCTGACTCCTGTTGAAAACAATCGCGAGCCGTTTCGAGTGCAATGCTGTTTTCGCCGAGCGCCTGGCAGAACTCTTCGAATGAGAGCGGGTAGAGCCGTAACTCGCTTTCGTAACCAACGGGCAGGGAGGGAACGCTCTCGTAGGTGACGCCAAGAAGTGAACCCGATTCAATGTAGTCGAAGCGCCCGTCTTCCACCAGGAATTTTATGGCGGT
Source organism: Adlercreutzia sp. (assembly GCF_056795635.1). Lineage (NCBI taxonomy): Bacteria > Bacillati > Actinomycetota > Coriobacteriia > Eggerthellales > Eggerthellaceae > Adlercreutzia > Adlercreutzia sp. The sequence goes on from NZ_JBQIIT010000022.1 coordinate 2,251, forward strand.
ACGTGCCTGGGGGCATTCCTGTATCTCGTCGAAGAAGATGAGAGTGTCGCCTGGAACAAATTCCGTTTCCGTGAACGATGAGAGGAGGGGAATGAGTGTTTTGGCGTTGAGGCTCCCCTTGAAGATATCTTTTGCCTCGGGAGTGTTTGCAAAGTTGATTTCGACGAAGGTGCCGTAGTTGTTTCGACCGAACTCGCGCACGAGATACGTTTTGCCCACTTGCCGCGCGCCGTCAACAAGAAGCGCGAGATGATGCGGCTCTCTTTTCCAACGCATAAGGCGTTCGTAGGCAGCGCGCTTTAACATGGTAGCTTCTCCTTAAGAAATGATTGTGATAAGTTTCCCGTAAAACTACCATGTTGCGACGAAAATTGCAATTTGAAATTAGCAATTTGCGACGAAAATGGAAAAGTGAAAACGTCATTTTGAGACGAAACAAGAGGATTGGATGAGGTAGTCGATCTGCTTCGACCACAAGAAGAGCGCCCGCACAGGTGCGGACGCTCTCAGGGGAGGGTAGGGAAAGCGCAAGGGGAAGGTGCGCTGTCCGTTGTGAAACGAGAGAGGTTTACAGTGTGGCGAGAATGCGGCCCACGAGCATGCCGTGGGTAATGGCCATGCCGTGGCTGATGCCGGGGGCGGGCAGCGGGTAGTCTACGAGGAATCGACCGCCCTGAGTGTTGCCCACGGTGTAGAGTCCCTCGATCACCTCGTCTTCAGTGTCGAGTACACGGAAGCCGGTATCGGTCTGTAGGCCGCCCATGTTGACAAGGATCACCGTATCGGTAAGGGGGTAGGCGTAGAAGGGGCTCTCCTCAATGGGGAACATGCGGTCGGCGCGCTTGCCGAAGTCGTTGTCACTACCAGCGCGAGCGAGTTCGTTGTAGCGCTCGATAGTGGCGGTGAGAGTAGCTTCGTCCACACCCATGGTAGCCGCGAGCTCGGCGATGGAGTTCGCCGTTTTGCCTTGCGCCTGCTCTCCCTCAAAGTAGCTGTTGAAGCCGGGAGTGTTGCCGTCTTCGTTGTCTTCAAGGGCGATGTAGGCATTCTTGCCGTAGGAGCCGTTCGGCACATCGGATGCAGATTCCACGAACCAGTTCACATTGCCATGACCGGTGTCCATGTGTTTGAGTTGGTCTTTCCAGCGGGCGTCGAAAATCTGCCAGGCAGTTTTCTTCGGCAGGCGTGACAGTTGGTTCTGGAAGGGCTGTCCTCCCACGTCTTCGTTCATAAAGCGCGCGCCAAAGACATCTACGAGCAAAAAGCCGTCCATGCCAAGGGGGCCGCCCAGGTGATGGGTCATAGGAGCGTGGGGGCCGTCTTCCATCTTCGCGCCGACCCACATGCCCATCTGGTGTCCATCGCCGGTGTTTGTTTTCTCGCCAAGGGCATCGGTGTTAGGGAAGATGCTCGTGAATCGCTCGGCCCAGGGCACGTAGTAGCTCATCATCTCTGCATTTGAAGCGTAGTCTCCCGTCGCCAGAAGTACTGCTTTGGCGGCGTTGATGCGCTTGAGGGTGCCATGGGTGTCCTCCACGATGACGCCCTCTACGCGACCGGCGTTGTTCGGGCGCACCAGTTGGCGTGCGAAGGTGGCATAGAGGAACTGGACTCCGGCATCCTCGCAGACTTTAACCATGTTCTCGATGTAGGGTCCATTGTCGGGCAGGCAGATCTGGCAGTCATCGAAGATGGGATAGAAGTTCTCGGCTACATTGGCTTCGGCTGGATGCGGCCAGTGCATCTTACGCACGCTCATAGAGGTGCCGTCGTAGGGGTCGCTTTCGGCCTCGATGACGTATTGCCCTTCGCTCGGTGCCAGATACCAGTCAAACGCCTCTCCCGAGTAGTCGGCCCACAGGTTCAGGATGCGCTGGTTGGGGCGATAGCCGCATTCCTTCATGATCTGGCCTACCACGGCATTCTTGTCGATTTTGATTCCCAGGCCTTCTTGGATTTTGCCTCCGATGCAGCCAATCTGATTAGAGCGGTATTGCCAGGTGTCGCCCTTCTCCACTACCACGATGCTCTTTGCGCCGTTTTCGACAGCGGCGCGTGCGGCGCAGATACCCGAGAGGCCGGCACCTACGATGACGATATCGGCCTCGATGGTCTCGGCAATGGCGTCGTTGGCGATGGGTTCGGGAGCCTCAAGGAAGCTCGGGGTTGCACTGGCTGTTTCTCCCGTGACGGCTGTTGGGGTGCTTGTCTGAGGAGCACAGCCGGCAAGGCCGACGGCTGCGGCGGCGCCCAATGCGGCGGTGGCTCCCAGTCCCAAGAACGTGCGACGGGAAAGGTCGGTGTGCGAAGCGGTCATCATTCCCTCCTTGTGTCCAACTTTGTACTTCATTGACGAGGGGTACGATATGTCGGGGGCGGCGTGCTGACACCGCCTCAAAAGGTTGATTTGCGCCATGGCGGCCTGGTTGCTTGCTGGAATCAACCAAAAAGGTTGATACGGGTTGATTGATTGAGGATGTGCTCTGCACATCGTCCCCTATAATAAGGGCAACAGCGATGGCGATTCAAAGACCAGGGAGGGTTATGGGAGCTCGCGCGGTGGCCGTAGGCCGCGATTTCTTCAGTGGGTATGCAGGGCTGGGGCTGTATTATGCTTGGGTGTTCATCTCGTTCAACTCATCGAGAGTGATGGGCATCGACGGGCGCGAGCTCTCAGTTATGCATGTGCTTTCCGCGGTATCGGCCATGGCAGTGTTTCTTGGCGTGATTGCGGGATTCCGCTGGCTTGTCCAGTGGTCGTTTCGTCGTGCTGTGCTTCTGCTCGTTGTGGCGGGGATGGTGGGAGCAGTTGGAACGCTTCTGTTCTCTTGGCCTCCGCTTGCTTCCAGCGTGGGGTGCGGTGAGCTGGGGGCCTTTATGACGGGTCTTGGCTGCTCGCCAGTAGTGCTTGCGTGGGGCGCTGTGTATCGTAGGCTTGAGCCTCGGCTTATGGTGCTGTTCACGTCGCTTTCTTTTGCGGAGGCCGCCCTTCTCTATGGATTGGCCGAATGGGCGGGGCAAGTAGGAGGGTCGGTGATGGTGTCGATTATGCCCCTCGCTTCGGCCCTTACCGTCATCGGCAGTGTGCAACGAGATTTTTGTGGGAGCGATACTCGTGCCTCACACAATATGTTGCGAACCTTTCTGGTTTCAGAGGGGGAGGGACGGCCATCTGTGGGCGCTGTTTTGCCCTGGCATGTGTTTGCGGGATTGGCGGCGGCGCTGTTTTCCTATGGGGGTCTCCGTGTGTGTCTCGGCGATATGGCTGCGGGTGTTTTTGCCAATGGGGCTCTGATGGTGCTGCCTATGCTGCTGGCGGTGATCGTCTTCTGCGTATACAGCGTTATCGCTTCACGTACCGCATTGAATTTGGGCGTGCTGTATCGTATGACCATTACCATATGGACTCTGGCATTCATGCTGCTCATGCTTCTAGAGCAGGGGCAGGAGGACATTGCTTTTTTCGCAGCGTCGCTCTCTTCGGTGCTCTTTGAAATTTTGACTTGGGCGTTTCTGGTTGAAACGGCGCGTGCGGCTCATGTTTCGGCGTTGCCCGTGTTTGCGGCGGGGCGATTTGCGGTGCATTTCGGCATTATTGCGGGTGAGGTGACGGCGTTTTTCTTGGCGGAAAACGTAATCGGATTTGCAGCGATAGCAGTGTGCGCGCTTGTGGTGTCAGCGGGCTTTATGTTCAAGGATCACGATACGACTTTCACGTTTGAAGGTTCTGCGACGAACGGCCCCTGCGAGGAGGAGGCCCATCGGAGGGCTTCGAATTGGTTCCGGATGCCTTGACGGAGAGGGCGAGGTCGGGAAATTCTGAATGGGTCGCGGCTGCGTTGACTAAGGAGAGCGAGAGGACGGCCAGTTTCGAGACTGCTTCGGTTGCTGGAGGAAGAGCGAGCGGCCCAGAGCACAAACCCGAGCCTTCTGCCGTGGCAGAGGCCTCTGTCGGGTCGCCTTTTGCGTATGATGAATCTTCTGCGGTATCGTTAGTGGCCGCCCCGATGATTTGCGTCAACGTATCGATGCCTTGGCGCGCCGCTGCCATCTTTCCCCTCGGGAGCGGGAGGTGTTTGCGCTGTGGGTAACGGGCCGCGGGGCGAAGTACATTCAGGAGCGGCTTGTCATTTCTCCGGCGACGGTGAAGACCCACCTCCGCCATATTTACGAAAAGTGCGGGGTGCATAGTCGTGCTGAGCTTATGAAAAGGTTGGAAGAGATCCAGTAAGTTCGCCGCCCGCCGGACGCAGACGGCACCTTGGGAGGCAAGGGGCGCAAAGGTGCTTGCGACGAAAATAGCAATTTGAAATCGCCGATGTGCGACGGAAATGGCAAAGTGAAGGAGCCGCGAATGCGAAGCGGCCCCTCGGGGAGAGGGGCCGCAGCGGGGGAGGCGCGAAGGGTTCGAGGCTCGCGGTGGCAAGGCGCGCGATGCCCGTGAGGGCCTGAGGCGCCCTTAGGCGAGTGCGGCGCTTTCGCCGGCAAGATAGGCGTGGGTGGCGGCTAGGCCGTTGGAGCCGCCGTGGAGCAGCGATTCGTAGCTGGCGCCGAAGCGATAGCCCACGGTGTTGCCGCCAGCGTACAGGCCGGGGATGGGGTCGTGGTTGGCATCGAGCACCTGCAGCTTGTCGTTGCAGCGTACGCCGGAGAGGGTGCAATAGAACAGGTACTGCATCTTCCACGCCTGGAAGGGGCCGTCGTCGATGGGGTCCAGATAGCGGGCCGCCTTCATATAGTCGGTATCGGCGCCCGCGCTGCACAGCTCGTTGTAGCGCTCGACGGTGGCGGTGAGCGTGTCGGGGTCGAGCCCGATCATCTCGGCCAGCTCGGCGATGGAATCTGCCTCGTAGTGCTCGTTTTCCTCGATCTTGAACATCTCGGCGGCCATCGCGCGGTCGTAGCCGAAAGACGAGGGCATCTCGAAGTCGTTGGTGGGGATGATCTGCCATATGACGCCGTCGTGGCCCGGCTGGTCGGCGACGATGTGGGCTGAAGTGAGGAGCGAGGTGCACTCGTTCATGAAGCGCTCTCCTTTGGAGTTTACCAACAGGTAGGGGAACGAGCGCCAGCCGGTGGTCTGCCAGGAGGCCCAGGAGCAGATCTCTTCCATCTCGGCGCCGGCCCAGCACAGCATGCGATGGCCCAGTCCGTCATCCATCTCGGTATCGGTCACCGGATCCTCCCCCATGTAGGCCTCATAGGCGTTGTTGGCCAGCGCCCACTCGGCGAAGTGCTCGGGATAGAAACGGCGCATCATGGCCTCGTTGCCGCCGAAGGAACCAGTGCACATGATGACACCCTTGGCGGCCTTGAAATAGACGGGCTCGCCGTTCTCGTTAGTGGCCACAACGCCGGTGACGCGACCGGACTCATCCTGCACGAGCACTTCGGCTTTGGTGCGGTAGTAGGTTTCCACGCCTTTGTCTTCCAGGAACTGATGGATGTTGTGGGTGAAATCGGTGAGGATATCCGTTTCCGAGAAGGCTACGCCGGTGCTGATGTAGGACGTAATCTCCTGACTGGGATCGGGGAAGATGCCCTCGAGGCTGATGGGCGCGTAGTACTGCTGATAGGGCTCTAGGAAGTCGGTCCGCAGATTGTCCAGCACCTCGCCGGAGCGCTCGCACCACAAGGCATTCAGGCGCATGTCGGAACGGTACTGAGTGAGGTTGAACATGGCGTTTGCCGTCTCCACGGGATCGTACTTCGGCAGGCCCGCCTCCAGCTGGGTTTGCGCATTGAGGAAGGAAATGGTCATGCCGCCGATGTGGGGCGATGCGTTGCGCTCGATGACCGTGACGGCGGCTCCGTTGCGCATTGCTCCATAGGCGGCCATGGAGCCGGCCAGCGCCGACCCCACGACGAGCACCTCGCACTCGATGGTTTGGGTGCAATCGTCGGGCGAGAGGGCCGGAGCGGTTCCGAGCCAGTCGTCGGTGCCGGTGGCCGGCAATTCGCTGGAAGGCGCGGGGGCGCTCGGGGCGCAGCCGGCTAGCCCGGCCAGGCCGGCCGCGGCGGTTCCGGCGGCACCGAGCTTCAAGAAGTTTCGACGAGAGATACTCATGGTCCTCCTCCGTAGGCTATGAGGCGCTCGGTGCGTGGGGCTCCGAGTCGTCTGCGGTTTACTGGTGGCGCTATTGTGGCGTGGAAACGAGGGATTCGGAAATCAGCGAATTGTTGCCCTCTTTCAACAAGGTGCGTACTTGCGTGGCTGCGGTCCGAGGGTCTATGCTTGAATGGTCTGCAATGAAGGGGTGGGGGCTGTATGGATACGAGGGTGTTCGCCTATGTGGCGAAACTTGCCGATACGGGTAGTTATGCGCGTGCGGCTCGAGAGCTATTCATCACCAAGCAGGGGCTCGCAAGCGCTATCGAACGCTTGGAGCGCTCGCTTAACGTGCCCCTGTTCGAAGCGGATCACAAGGGGGTGCGGCTAACAGAGTACGGAGAGGTCTTCTGCGCCTTCAGCCGTGCGTTTCTCGATCGTCAGAAAGCCATGAGCGAGGAGATCGAGTTGTTACGCCGCCGCGAGGAGCGTTCGGTGACGCTCGCTGCTTCGACGGGACTATTCAACGTGATCACGCGGGAGGATATCTGCGCCTTCGATGAAGAGAACGCCTTCGGGGCCTCGGTGGAGATATTGCGGGCGGTGCTCGATGGCGATTGCGAGGCTATGCTTTTAGAGAAGGCGTGTGACTTCGCGCTGTTGAATGACCCTATCCAAAATGAGCGCATTGCCAGTGTTCCTCTGCATCGAGACTCGATGTTCTTCTGGGTCGACGCCGCGCACGCCTTGGCTCAGCGAAAGACGGCGCGCCTGGCCGATGCGGCAGGGTGCGAGGTGGCCTGCCTCTCTCCCGATGAGTATGTATCTCTTGCGCCCGTTGTGGAGCGTCTTCGCACCGAGGCGCCGGATTGCCGCATCTTTTATGCCGATCAGATGATCGAGGTCCTTGAGCGAGCTCTTGAGCGCAGGGCGCTCGCTATAACCGTGCGCTCCCATGTGGGCTCCTTTCCTCACGAGGGTTTTGTGGGCGTGCCCATTGAAGACGCTTCCTGGGGATTTTCCATTGCCTACCGGTGCGATCGCTCGTTGAGCCTGTGGGACGAGGCGTTTCTGGCGCATCTGTCCAGTCTGGCCGTCTTCTGCTGACGAGCCGCCTTATCGCGTCGGAGCTTCGGCTTTTGGAAGCGCGCGAGGGGCGCGTCGGCGGCAAGCGAGTCGGCTGTCTTCTCGGCCCGCTGGTAGATGCATTCTTTTCTGCAGCGCCCTTTCGGGCCATGATGGAATGCGACAAGAAGACCCAGCAGCAAAAAGGGAACGGCAATGAATGAGAACGAGGAAGCAATGATGGCGGACGAGCGCGCGGCGATGATGGCTATGGCCTATACGGCCGACGACTACGATGTCGATGCCCACGTAGGGGCGCACGAGGCGTTGCGGCGGCTGCGCGACGGCAACCGCATCTACGTGGCGGCCCTCGACCACGAGCGCGATCTGTCGCCTGAGCGCATCCAGGACCTGTTCGAGAACGGGCAGCGTCCCTTCGCCTGCATCATCACCTGCGCCGACTCGCGCGTGGTGCCCGAGCACATCTTCATGACGGGCTTAGGCGAGTTGTTCGTCATCCGCGTGGCCGGCAACGTGGTGGGGCCGGTGGAGCTGGCCAGCGCCGTGTACGCCTGCGAGCATTTGCACACGCGGCTGCTGCTGGTGCTAGGGCACACCCACTGCGGCGCCATCAAGGCGGCCCTCGACGGCGAGCGCGGCTACGTTGCGGCCATCACCGAGCGCATCTCCGAGGCCTTGGGCGACGTGCGCGACCCTTATGCGGCCAGCGTGGTGAACGCCCGGGCGGCTGTGGCCGAGCTGGAGGCGAGCCCCGAGCTTGCCCGCCTGGCCGCCGAGGAGGGCCTGGAAATCCGCTGCGCCGTCTACCACACCCACTGCGGTGTCGTGGACTTCCTGGAAGGCGCGGCCGGCTAGGGCTCAGCCGCCCTCGGCATCGCCGCAACTTCCAAGACGGTCGCGGGGCGTGCCGATGCGCGAAGCGGGGAAGGCGCCCTGTGCCCGTCATAGGCGCCCGCCGGCTTCGCATGCTGGGTGCAAGCCCTCTCGTTTGGGAAGAGGATTATCGTAATGGCTTGCGATAAAGTGATAGAGGGGATACACTGGCGGCAATGACATTCGCGTCCATGCGCAGAGCGCGGGAAGGCGGGGGAGAGGGTTGTTCAGCGAGCTTGCCGTGGCCTACCTGTTCTTCGGCGGAGCGGGTGCGGGCGCGTGTGTGGTCTTGGGCGTTCTGGAATGCGCCAACATCGGCCGCTACGGCGCACTGCCGAGCGGGCGCGCCTCGGGAGTGATGCGGGCGTGCTCGTCCCGCTGGGCGCGGCGCCTGCGGGTTCCCCATGAGCTCCTGTCGCGCGGCTGGGTGCTGTGCCTGATTCTGCTGGGCGCCGGCTCGCTCTGCCTGCTGGCCGACGCCGGCCGTCCCGAGCGCGTGGCGGCCTTGTGGCTCGCGCCGCGCTTCTCGGTGGTCACGGTGGGCGCCTGGGCCCTGCTGGCATCGAGCGTCGCGGCTGCGTTCTTCGCGGCGGCGTCGAACGGGCTGGGGGCGCGCCTGCGCCCGGCCCCGGTGCTCGCGGCCGCGATCTTCGCCGTTGCGACCGGGTTTGTCACGGCGGCGTACACGGGCGTGCTCTTGGGCTCGCTTCCCTCGGTGCTCGCCTACCGCACGGGGGTCTTGCCGATCCTGTTCCTGCTGTCGAGTCTCTCGTGCGGTGCGGCCGTGGTGTTCGTCGCGGCGTCCCTCGTCGACTCGCGCCTGCCCTTCGGCTCGGCGCTGCGACGGCTGGGGTGCGCCGATCGCGTCATCATCCTCGCCGAAGCGGCGCTGCTGGCGCTGTTCGTCGGGGGTCAGCTGGCCGACGGGGCGATGAGGGCCGGCGCCTCGGCCCTTATCGCCGGCGACGGAGCTGTGCTGTTCTGGGTGGTGCTGGTTCTCGGCGGCCTGGCCGCTCCTTTCGTCTTGGAATGGGGCTATCCGATGGGCGATGGCCGCGTGAAGGGCCTTTGGATCGCCTTCTGCATCCTGATGGGCGCTGCGGCGCTGCGCGCGGGCGTGGTCGGGCTGGCTGCCTTCGATATTTCCCAAACGCCCGAGCTCGCATTCCAGCTGGCTGCCGCTATGCCGGGTTGAGCTGCAGGGGGGGGGAGTACGCAATTTCGGAACGGATTGAGAGGAAGGGATAGACGATGTTCGGCAGTACGAGAAGCAAGAGGACCATGCGCACCGAGCGGGAGGCTGCCTGCGGTCCTTGGAGCGACAACGAGGCCGAGATGCTTGCCGCCACGTCCTATGTGCCGCGCAAATCGTCGCGCAACGGGGCGCTCGTGTTCAGTGTCGCGGTATTTCTGGCTGCCGGTGCGGCGGTGCTCGCCTGCGGCATTGCCTTGGAGGCGCGCGTTTCCCTCGCATGTATTCTAGGTGCGCTGGCCGCGGCGCTCGTGGCGGCCTCGTCTTTGCACATCGCCCTGGGATGGGAGAAGGTAGTGGTGCTGCGCCTCGGCAAGCTGCACCGCGTGGTGGGGCCCGGCTTCTACGGCACTATCCCCATTCTGGAGTACGGCACCATTCGCGTGGATCAGCGCACCATCGCCACCCCCTTCCGCGCCGAGCGCACGCTCACGGCCGACCTCGTGCCCGTGAACATCGACGCGGTGCTGTTCTGGGTGGTGTGGGATGCCGAGAAGGCCTGCGTGGAGGTGGAAGACTACTACGCGGCCATCTCGTACCTCGCCCAGACGTCCCTGCGCGAGGCCGTGGGCCGCTCCACTGTGGCCGAGGTGGCCTTGCGCCGCGATCAGCTGGACACCGAGATCAAGGCCGACATCGAGAAGGAAGCGGCCAGCTGGGGCGTGGACATCATCTCGGTAAAAGTGCGCGACATCGTCATTCCTCCCGATCTGCAGAACGTCATGTCCTTAGAGGCCCAGGCCGACCGCGAGCGCAACGCCCGCATGACCGTAGCCAGCGCCGAAGCCGACCTGGCCGAGATGCTCACCGAGGCGGCCCAGGTCTATGGTGATCCGGAAGCGGCCCTGAAGCTGCGCACTATGCTCATGCAGTACGAGACCGTGAAGGAATCGGGCAGTGCGGTGGTGACCGTGCCCACGGCCGTGAGCGATGGTTTTGCGGAAGGGGTTTGCCGCGAGAGTGCCAGAGTCTGATAGGATACTGCCGTACCTCCCACTGAAAGAGAAACCATGAGCGCCCTCGAAACCTTTGCCCTCGACCATACGTCCGGCCTGCCCGTCTGGATCCAGATCAAGAACCGCATCGCCTACCTCATCGGCTCCGGTGCCTACGGGCCCGGCGACCGTCTGCCCACGGTGCGGGCGCTGGCGGTGGATCTGGACATCAGCTACAACACGGTGAATCGGGCCTACATGGACTTGGAGCGCGAGGGCTACATCTCCACCCGCAAGGGCCGGGGCACGTTTGTGGCCGAGCGCCACGACCTGGGGGCGCGCACCGCGTCGGATTCTCCCATCGAGCTCGTGATCGACGACATGATCCGTGTGTGCTCGAACGCGGGCTTGGCCGATGATGACATCGTGGCCATGGTAGAGGCCCGCCTGGCCCACCGCGACCTTATGCGCTAGGGCCGGCCACGCTCGGTGGCCGACCTGCGAAGAAGAGGGGAACGTCGGCCGCGTTCGCGGTGGCCTGCGGTGCCAACCTCTCGTTTTTGGCAGGCATAGAAAGTTGGTGGCCGACCCGCTCCTGCCCGCCACCGGTGCCAAGCCCCCCGTTTTTGGCAGGCGTAGAAAGTTTCCCGTCAAAAACGGGCCGTTTGGTGTCATTTTCCCTACCGAAAAACGTGGGTTTGGCATTTGTGTTCGACAAAATCCCAGGTCGCAACTAAGCCAAGCGAAGTTCCACGACACCAAACACACTGTTTTTGGCAGAAACGAGAGAGCCTGTGTCAAAAATAGCGAATCTGGTGCTTTCAATCGACGTGGAAGGGGAGAATTCCACCCTCTTCTGCCCCGCTCTACTCCACGTGGAGCCGTCCGCCCGTCTCTCCCCGCTCCGCTCCGCTCCGCCTTCCCCGCGCTGCCCTATGCGGGGCTGTCCATCCGCCTTCCCCGCGCTGCGCCGTTCCGCCTCCCCGCTCTGCCTTGCCTGGGCCCATTCCGCCCCTTGCCATGCTTTGGGGCGCGTTCTCTTTCCAACAACTCTCACCGTCGCGCCTCATCGCCGAGCTTCTCTTCCTCGCATGCGCCGTTCTCCGCGCCCATGCTGCTCTCTCGGATCCACCGTCGTTCGTTTTCACTCATTGTCACAAAAAATTGTGACAATGTCTTTATTGTCGCAATACATTGTGATAATATGGCGCCATGGGAATTTGGCCAATTCTTATGGAGAAGGAACTGGGCGTGTCAGGCTCGGTTCCGGGAGAAGGGGCCGGGCGTGTCAGGTCCGGTTCCGCAGGAAGGGGAGTCTGCTCCTGGCGGCGCCAAGGAGATGGCGGCACGGGAAGCACGCCCCCGAATTACATGAGGAGGAAAGATGACAGAGGCATATCGTGCTGCCAGCGGGCTCACGCGCCGAAGCTTTCTCAAATCAACCGGTGCTGTGGCAGCAGCCGCCGCTGCCGGGAGCGCGGGGCTGCTTGCGACGAGCGGTGTGGCCCAGGCGGTGGCCTACGAGGCGGGGCAGACTGAGGGCGACGGCGAGCAGATTTTCTGCGGCGTGTGCCGCGGTAACTGCTCCGGCACTTGCAAGCTGAACTTGCATGTCGTCGACGGTAAGATCGTCAAGACATCCAAGCGCTCCTTCAACTCGTTCCCCGACGGCCGCGTCGATCGTATCTGCCTGCGGGGTCTGAGCCAGGTCTACAACGTGTACGGGCCCAACCGCATCCAGTATCCCATGCGCCGCGTAGGCGAGCGCGGCTCCGGCGAGTGGGAGCGCATTACCTGGGAAGAGGCCATCAAGGAAATCACCGACGAATGGAAGCGCATCCAAGCGGAATACGGCGAGCAGGCCATCGCCTACACGCGCGGTTCGGGCAACTTGGGCGCTATCAGCGGCGTGGCCTCGCCCATGTACAACGTCTTCTTCAACAAGATCAACGCGAGCATGATCAAGATTGCTCGCGACCAAGCCAACACCCGCGGCATCAACCGCGTGGTGGGCAATCTGGGCGATTGGGTGCTCAACGACCCTTCCGACTTCAAGAACGCGAAGACGCTGTTCGTGTGGGGCGCCAACATCACTGACGCCCAGATTCACGACTGGCATTTTGTGGCCGATGCCCAGGATGCCGGCACCAAGCTGGTGGTCATCGATCCCATCATGACCCAACTGGCCGCTCGCGCCGACATGTGGGTTCCAGTGAAGCCCGCCACCGATGCCGCCCTGGCACTGTCCATGATGCACGTCATGGTAACCGAGGACGCGGTGAACAAGCCCTTCCTGCGCGACTCCACCTGCGCGCCGTTCCTCGTGCGCAGCGATACCGGCAAGTTCCTGCGCATGAGCGATTTGGGCGTGGAGCCTGAGGTGATCGAGGTGGAGGCAGGTGCCGTGTCGGCCGCTTCCAGCGAGAACAAGGGCGCCCAGGTGGGAAAGGCGAAGACCGTTCAGAAAATCATCGATCACCCGGCGGTGCTCGATGCCGATGGCGCGGTGAAGAGCCTGCCGGAGGCCGTCGACCCGCAGCTGAACGGTACCTACGACTTCAACGGCGTTTCCTGCCGCACGGCCTACGACCTGCTCGTAGAGGACATCATGGAGTACGCGCCGGAGAAGGCCCAGGACATCTGCGACGTTCCCGCCGAGACCATCGTGGAGCTGGCCCATCTGGCCCTGGACGGCCCCTGCACCCATCGTTTGGGCTGGGGCTCCAATTCCTACACCAACGGCGTGCATGCGGCCCATGCCAACATCACCATGGCGGCGCTCACGGGTCAGATCGGCTATCCGGGCGCCGGCACCGGTGTCGGTGACTTCAAGGCCTGCTGGGGCATCAATGCCGTGGTGAAGGGCATGACGGCAGCGAAGTACCCCATGATCTCGGCGCTCGCGCTGCCGGAGATCATGCGCACCGACAAGTGGAAGGGCGAGGATTACCCCATCCGCTCTCTGTACGTGTATGCTGGCAATCCCGTGTCCAACCAGGTGAACACCAACGAGTACATCAACGACGTCATCGGCAACATGGATCTGTACGTGGTAGCCGACTACACCTTCACCGATACGGTGAAGTACGCCGACATCGTGCTGCCGGCCTCCCATTGGTTCGAGCAGCAGGAGCTGGTGCCCATCTCCGCCACCCAGTGCTTCCTCCACAGCGAGAAGGCCATCGACCCGCTCTACGAATCCAAGAGCGACTTCGAGATCCTGAAGCTTCTGGCGGCGGGCATGGGGTACCCGGACCTCATCGATCTGACCGAGGACGAGTACATGTCCCAGGTGGTGGATACGCCGGCCCTGGGTGCTCTCGGCATCACCTACGATGCCATCAAGGAGAACGAGGACATGTACTGGTATGCGGAAAAGCCCTGGATTCCCTGGAAGAACGCCGAGTTCCGCACCGAGTCGGGCCGCATGGAGTTTTACGTGGAGAACCCCACCGTGCAGTTCGACGTGGGCCAGGAGTTCGATGAAGACCGCGAGCACCTGCCCCGCTACTTCAATCCCACCGAGGCTTACGAGGGCAGCCCCACCTGGGACAAGTACAAGCTCATCCTGCTGTCCGAGCGCCCGCGCTTCCGCGTGCATTCTATGTGGTCGGACAACGGCTACCTGCGCGAGCTGGATCCAGAGCCCACGATCAAGATGAACCCGGCCGATGCCGAGGCCCGCGGCATCGCCGACGGCGATTACGTCGAGGTGTACAACGATCGCGGCCATTGCGTGGCCCGGGCGGTGTTCAACGAGGGCATTCGCCCGGGGTGCATGGTGTACCCCAAGAGCTGGCAGCAGCACCAGCACAAGGCGGGTTGCTGGTCCGAGCTTCTGACGAGCGAATACGATCCCGTCGGTGTAAACGAGAGCTATTTCGACAACCTCGTCGAAGTGCGTGTCTGGAATGAGGAATAGCCATGGCTGAGAGCAAACTGGTTATGCTGGTGGACACCAAGCGGTGCATCGCCTGCAACTCCTGTGCCGTCGCCTGTAAGGTGGAGAACAATCTGCCCAAGGATGTGTGGTGGAACCGCGTGATGACGGTCGGCGGCCCGCATCTGGATGCCCCGAGCGGCACCTATCCCAATCTGGAAATGTACAACGTAACCGTGGCCTGCCAGCACTGCGAGAACCCGGCCTGCGTGAAGGTGTGTCCCGTGGGCGCCACCTACAAGGATCCCGAGACCGGCGTGGTGCGCCAGGATTATGACAAGTGCATCGGCTGCCGCATGTGCATGTCAGCCTGCCCCTATAACGGCGTGCGCTCCTTCAATTGGGAGGAGCCGGCCTACCATCTCGACTTCCCCGTGGGCGATCAGGATGTGGCGCCCCACCAGAAGCACGTGGTGGAGAAGTGCACCTTCTGCTGGCACCGGCTGGCGAAGGGCCTGGCGCCGGCGTGCGTCGAGGTGTGCTCGGCCCGGGCTCGTATCTTCGGCGACGCGAGCGACCCCGACTCCGAGGTGTCGCGCAAACTGAGGGAGCGGCCGGCCATGCGTCTTTTGGAGGATCGCGAGACGGAACCGTCCGTGTACTTCCTCCAGTAATGGGAAAGGAGTTGAACTATGTCTGAGTATATGCAGGGCGGTGCCCTCGCCAACGACGACCTCGATTTCTCGGCGCCCCGTGGGCGGGATCATGCTGCCGAGCGCTCGACGGCTGCGGTGAAGAGCCCGGCGTTGAACGTGGCCATCGGCGTGAGCGCCGTGGCGGTGCTGGCCGGGCTGGCGCTGTGGTTTATGCAGCTGACCGGCGGCATGGTGCAGACCGCCATGCGCAACCTCGACAGCTGGGGCCTCTACATCACGGGATTCATGTTCTTCGTAGGCCTGTCGGCCGGCGGCCTGATCATCTCGTCGGTGCCCAAGGCCCTCGGCATCCGCGGCTTCGGCGGCATCTCGAAGGTGGCCGTGTTCTCGTCCATCGCCTGCACGGTGGTCGCCATCGGTCTCGTGGTAGTGGATATGGGCCAGCCCTTCCGCGTGTGGGAGCTGTTCGTGTACTCCAATCTGGGCAGCCCGCTCATGTGGGACATCATCGTTTTGGCCACCTACCTCATCCTGTCGTGCGTGTACCTGTGGGCGCAGATCCAGGCCGAGCGCGGCAAGGTCAGCGCCGTGGCGCTGCGCATCGTCTCGGTGATCGCGCTCGTCACTGCCGTGCTCGTGCACTCGGTGACCGCCTGGATCTTCGGCCTGCAGCAGAGGCATGAGATGTGGCACACCGCCCTTCTGGCCCCCTGGTTCGTGTCCTCGGCCCTGGTGTGCGGCACAGCGCTCGTGATGGCCGTGGTCATCGGGCTGCGCCGTGCGGGCTACCTGGAGGTGGAGCAGGGCAACGTGGTGCGCCTGGCCAAGCTCCTCGGCGCCTTCGTGCTGGTGGACCTGTACTTCTTCGGCTGTGATCTGCTCACCGAGGGTTTCCCGGGCGGTGCCGGCGCTGAAGTGGTGGCCCTGCTGACCCAAGGCCCCCTGGCTCCCTACTTCTGGTTCGAGATCATCGGGTGCGCCGCGTGCGCCGTTATCTGCCTGACCCCGGCCCTGCGCCGCAACGGGCTTTTGGTGGCGGCCTCCTTGCTGGCCATCGCGGGCATCTTCTGCAAGCGCGTGCAGCTGCTGGTGGGCGGCTTCCAGATCACCAACCTCGATCTGCCCTTCGCGATGAACTCCATGAGCGTCACCTATGCCGACGGCACGCTCGCGGATGCCTACGCGAACCTCGTCTATTGGCCCACGCCGCTGGAGTTCGGCGTGACGCTGGGGGTGGTGGCCCTCGGGTTCCTCATCTTCTTCCTGGGCCTGAAGTTCCTTCCCCTGCGACCCGCCGAGAAGTAACGCCCTCTCGGCTACGGACCGGATTCACCGGATTCGGCCCGTATCTCCGGTATGCGGGCCGTCTGCCATGGGGCGGGCGGCCCTTTTCTTTCAAGGGAGGAAGGAGCCCTATGAGGAAGATCGTTGCGACGGTGGCGGTGTTTCTGCTGGCAGGCGCATGCGTCGTCGGCGCAGTGGCTCTCGCGAGGCCCGATGCGCTGAGCGTGCGGCCCGTCACAGCCGAGTCGCCCTGTCCCGTGGCAGGGTGCGCCTCGGGGGCGTGCCACGGCTTCGACGATGTGCCCGAGCCCGACGGCGTGCACGAGATGACCTGTCCGGAGGCCTCGTGCGCATCGGTGGAATGCCATGGCTGGGAGTCGCTCTCGTCGCGCTATCACCAGGCATCGGATGCGAGTCTGAACCTGTGGATTCTCATGCCGGTGGCCCTTGTGGTGGCGCTTATCGGCATCGTGGGAAAGGTGGGCAGGTCATGAGAATGCTCATTGTGGATGCCCTGGCGCTGGCCCTGTACCTCGTGGTGTCGTTGCCGGCGCTGACGGGGATCGGGCTGCACGAGTGGCTGGGACTCGGCGTGGGGCTCGCCCTGCTCGTCCACAGCGCCCAGCACATCGATTTCGTCGGGCGCCTCCTGTCCGGCCGCCGATCCCTGCGCGCCATGGGTCGCGTCCTGCTGGATGCAGCGCTCGTGGTCGCCGTGGTGGTTGCGGTGCTCTCGGGCCTCATGGAGTCGGGCGCGGTGCTGCCGGCGCTCGGCCTGTATGCCGAGGGGTACTACTTCTGGGGGCCGCTGCACGCCGCCTCCGCCAAGGTGCTCCTCGCCCTTCTGGTGGTGCACGGGGCGCTCAACATCGGCACGCTGCGCCGCCTTGTCCAGCGCGCCCGCGCAGGGGAGGGGGATTAGGGGGCTGGCTCCCCCTCGGCGGGGCAGGTGCGGAGCAAAGCGCCCCGGGCGGTTCGCGGAGAGCCGTCCGGGGCGCTTGGGCTTTCGGGCAGTGGGGCGTCCAGCGGCCGACGACGCTACTCGGCGGCCTTCACGTCGTCGGTGGTCAGGGCGCCTTCGAGCAGTCCCTCGTAGTCCTGGGGACTGCGGGCGTTGGTGGCGGCGCCCAGTTCGGTGTCGCTGGCCTGGGGCTCGGGGATCTCAATATCGGTCTCGGCCGGATCGAGGCCCGCGTCCACACGGCGCATCATGTCCTGCCACTCCTTGTATTGGGTGCCCACGTAGCTGATGCCGTCCTGGTTCAGGGTGTAGCTGGGGCAGGCCGCCGAGTACATGGTCATACCCTTGTCCTTGAAGGTGAGGGCCAGATTCACCAGGTCGCTCACAGAGTAGTCGGTGGTCACGCACCGGGCGAGGGATTCCACCATGCCGGGAATCTCGGTGGGGGAGGCGTCGAGCACCTTCTTCACGATGGCCTCGATGATCATGCGCTGGGCCTGGGCGCGGGAGAAGTCGCCGCCGGAGACCGCATGGCGCTCGCGGGCGAAGGCCAGGGCCTCGTCGCCGTTCAGGGTCTGTTCGCCGGCCTCTATGGTCAGCCCGCTCGTGTCGGAATAGAAGCCCTCGGGCACGTTCACCTCGATGCCACCCAGCTCGTTCACCACATCCTTCAGCTCCTCGAAGTGCACCTCCACGTAGTGGGTAATGGGCACACCGGCGAAGGTGGACAGCGTTTTCACCGCCTCGGAGGGGCCCCCGAAGGCGTAGGCGGCGTTGATTTTCTGGGTGCCGTGGCCCTCGATCTCGATCATGGTGTCGCGGGGCACCGACACGAGGTCCACCACGCCCGTGTTCGGATCGATGCGGGCGAGCATGGTCACGTCCGAGCGGCTGGCGGTCTCGCCCTTGCGCGCATCGCTGCCGAAAATGCCCACATAGTAAGAGCCGTCCGTGGCCTTCGGGGCTGCCAGCTGCTCCTTCAACTCCATCTTCTCGGTCTCGTCCATGGATTGGATAGTGCTGTTGATGCCGTTCAGGTAGAGGGCCGCCGCGGTGCCGGCACCGATGAGCACCACGGCCAGGGCTCCCACGATGCCCAGGGCGATTTTCTTGCCGCGGCTCTTCTTGCGGGCCGCCTTGGCCCGGGCCAGGCTGTCGCTGGCCGCGAAGCTGCGGGAATGGCTTTCGGGGGCCACGGGGCTCGGGGTGGCGGAAAAGCCGGTGCCGTCGAAGGCTGATCGGGTCCGGCTGCGGCCGGCGCTGCTCCCATAGCCGCTGGAAGAGGAGCGGCTGTAGGCGGAGAGGTCGGCGGAATGGGCCCCACGCCGGCGGTTGCCGGTGGGCAGCGGGGCGGAGTGTTTTCCAGGTCTATGTGCCATAGGGTTCGGCGCCGCGCGCCTGCCTCCTTACTGGGCCGTAAAGGTTGAGTGCGATACTTCAAGATACCAGGAAAGCGGCCTTCGCGGGCTCTTTTTGACGGAATCCCTATCTTGCTGAACGAAACGCAAGGGCGCCGCAGAGGGAAAACAGGGTTCCTTTGCGGGTGTTTAGACGTTGCGTCAAGGCGCTTCAGTCGGTACAATGCCCGTTAATGGACACACTGTTCATTATTGTTCATCCTGTTGAAATGAGGGAACGTGGGTACTGCCGCACTGGAAATGCTGCCCGCCGAATCGCTGGCTCCGCCCGCTCCGGGCGAGGATCGGCGCATCACCCGCTCGAAGCGGGCCCTGCGCGGGGCGCTTATCGCGCTCATCGAGGAGCGGGGACTGGACGCCATCACGGTGAACGACCTGTGCGAGCGGGCCGATCTGAACCGGGGTACCTTCTACAACCATTTCCACGATAAGGAAAACCTGCTGACCGCGCTGGAGAACGAAGTGCTGGCCGAAGTTGCCCTGCTGCAGGCCCGGATGCAGAGCGTCACCCTTGGCGACATGCTGGCCTTCCGGGTGGCCGGTCGCCCGGTGCCGGTGCTCGTGGACCTGTTCGAGTACCTGCGCGGGGAAAGCGATTTTTTGCGGGCGGTGCTCGGCTCCGGGGGCGATGTGCGCTTCGGGCCGCGGCTGCGCGAGGCGGTGTGCGAGAACCTCGTGCAGAACATCTTGCACGAGAAGTACCGCACGAACCCCACCCCCTTCGTGTGCTACTACGTGGCCTTCTACGCCTCGGCCTACTTGGGAATCATCGCCCGATGGGTCGAGAACGGCTGCCCTGAGACTCCCGAGGAAATGGCCCGCATCGCCATGCGCCTTCTATTCATCACGCCCGGCGAGCCTATCGAGCTGTAGGCCCCAGAAGCGAGGAAACTTCCATGAAAAAGAGCAAGTACACCGAGATCATCACCGAGGCCTCCACGTCCGAGAAGGCGCCCGCCGGCGCCGCCGCAGAGCCCGCGCCGGGCTGCGCCTCCTGCGCCCCGCGCGTGACGACGGCAGAAGAGGCCCGGGCCAATGCCGCCGAGGCCAGCGCCGCCGCCCCCGCCGCGGCCGAGGCGTGCCCCTACCATATCGGCATCGACGTGGGCTCCACCACGGTGAAGCTCGCGGTGCTGGACAACGACCACAACATCCTCTGGGCGGTGTACCGCCGCCACCACGCCGATGTGCGCGCCACCATCATCGAGGTGCTGCGCGAGGCGGCCGAGGCGTACCCTGCCGAGGCCATGACCATCGCCATCACCGGCTCGGGCGGCCTGCTGTTGTCCCAATGGCTGGGCGTCGCCTTCGTCCAGGAGGTCATCGCGTCCAAGACGGCCGTGGAGACCTTCATCCCCGCCACGGACGTGGCCATCGAGCTGGGCGGCGAGGACGCGAAGATCATCTACTTCGACCACGGTATCGAGCAGCGCATGAACGGCACCTGCGCCGGCGGCACCGGGGCCTTCATCGACCAGATGGCGGCGCTTCTGAACACCGACGCCGGCGGCCTCAACGAGCTGGCGGCCGACCACAGCACCATCTACCCCATCGCCAGCCGCTGCGGCGTGTTCGCCAAGACCGACGTGCAGCCGCTTTTGAACGAGGGGGCCCGGCGCGAGGACATCGCCGCCTCCATCTTCCAGTCGGTGGTCACCCAGACCATCTCGGGCCTCGCCTGCGGGCGGCCCATCCGCGGCAACGTGGCCTTCCTGGGCGGTCCTTTGCAGTACCTGCCCGAGCTGCGCAAGCGCTTCTACGAGACGCTGGAGCTGACCGATGAGGCCATCATCGTGCCCGAGAACGCCCACCTGTTCGTGGCCGCGGGCTGCGCCATCGCCGGGGTGGGCGAGGGGGCCGCCCCCGAGAAGCTCGCGGATGTGCTCGTGCGCCTGGAAGGGCTCGGCGACATGCAGGGCTCCGAAGTGGTGCGCCTGGCCCCGCTGTTCTCCAACGACGAGGAGCTCGCCGAGTTTCGCGCCCGCCACGATGGCGAGCGCGTGCGCCGCGCGTCGCTTGCGGACTACCGCGGCGTGGCCTTCCTCGGCATCGATGCCGGCTCCACCACCTTCAAGGCGGCGCTCATCGGCGAGGACGGGGCGCTGCTCTGGTCCACCTACGCCTCTAACAAGGGCGATGTGCTCGGGTGCGCCAAGGCCGCCGTGGCCGAGCTGTACCAGGCGCTGCCCAGCGATCCTGCCACGGGTGCGCCGCTTGTGACCATCGGCCACGCCACGGTGACCGGCTACGGCGAGGGGCTTCTGCTGGAGGCCCTGCGGGTCGATTCCGGCGAGATCGAGACCGTGGCCCATCTGCGCGGCGCCCAGGAGATGCTGCCTGGGGTGGAGTTCATCCTGGATATCGGCGGCCAGGATATGAAGTGCCTGCGCGTGAAGGACGGCGTCATCGACCACATCATGCTGAACGAGGCCTGCTCCTCGGGCTGCGGCAGCTTCATCGAGTCCTTCGCGAGCGGTTTGAACCTGGACGTGGCCGAGTTCGCCGCCACGGCCATTTCCGCCGAGAACCCCGTGGATCTGGGCAGCCGCTGCACCGTGTTCATGAACTCCCGCGTGAAGCAGGCCCAGAAGGAGGGGGCCACCGTGGGCGACATCGCCGCGGGCCTGGCCATCTCCGTCATCAAGAACGCCCTGTTCAAGGTCATCAAGATTCGCGACCCGCACGATGTGGGCACCCAGGTCATCGTCCAGGGCGGCACCTTCTTGAACGACGCGGTGCTGCGGGCCTTCGAGCAGCTGTCGGAAGTGAACGCCGTGCGCCCCGACATCGCCGGCAACATGGGTGCCTTCGGCGCGGCGCTTCTGGCTCGCGACCGCTACGAGGACAAGCGCCGCCACACCGAGGGCGTGCCCCTGTCGCCGGATGTGGGCCCGAAGGTGTTCACGAGCGGGCTGTTGTCCCTTGCCGAGATCGAGGCCCTGGCCCCCACCCATAAGACCGTGCGCTGCAAGGGCTGCTCCAACGCCTGCCTGCTCACGGTGAACGACTTCGGCCGCGATCCGGCCACGGGCGTCCGCCGGCGCTTCATCACCGGCAACCGCTGCGAGAAGGGCGAGAGCCTGGGCACCGGCACCGAGAAGTCCGACGTGCCGAATCTCTTCGAGTGGAAGTCCCGGCGGCTCTTCGACGCCTACGAGCCCATCCCCGCAGAAGACGCCTGCGGCACCGTGGGCATCCCGCGGGCCCTCAACCTGTACGAGAACTACCCCTTCTGGTTCACGTTCTTCACGAAGCTCGGCTACCGGGTGGTGCTGTCCGACCCCTCTACGAAGAAGACCTACGAGGCTGGCATCGAGTCTATGCCGTCGGAGTCGGTGTGCTATCCGGCGAAGCTCTCCCACGGCCATATCATGAACCTGCTGGCCAAGGAAGGCGACGACGCTGTGGACTTCATCTGGATGCCCTGCTCCAAGTGGGAGCGCCAGGAGGACGAGACGGCGGGCAACCATTTCAACTGCCCCATCGTGGCCAGCTACCCCGAGGCGCTGCGCCTGAACATCGACGAGCTGCAGGACGCGCCCGCGGCCTTCGTCGCCCCCTGGCTGCCCTACCACGACAAGGACAAGCTGAAAGAGCGCTTGTACGCCGAGCTGACCGGCACCTTCCGCGATGAGGTGGGGGCCCACGAGTTCCCCATCACCCAGAAGCAGATCGATGACGCCGTGGACGCTGCCTGGGCCGAGGACGAGGCCTTCAAACGCGACATCCGGCGCAAGGGCGTGGAAACCCTGGCCTGGATGGAGGAGACCGGTACCCGCGGCATCGTGCTGGCGGGTCGCCCCTACCACCAGGATCCGGAGATCAACCACGCTATCCCCGAGCTGCTCACGAGCTTCGGCCTGGCCGTGCTCACGGAAGATTCCGTGGCGCATCTGGGCCAGCTGGAGCGTCCCATCCGCGTGGTGGACCAGTGGATGTACCACACGCGCCTCTATGCGGCGGCCAAGGTGGTCACCCAGCGCAAGGATCTGGACCTCATCCAGCTGAACTCCTTCGGCTGCGGCCTGGACGCCCTTACCACCGACCAGGTGCAGGAGGTGCTGGAGGCGGCCGGCAAGGTGTACACGGTGCTGAAGATCGACGAGGTGTCGAACTTGGGCGCCGCCCGCATCCGCGTGCGCAGCCTGCTCGCAGCTTTGAAGGACCAGGCCGACCGCGAGGCCGAGGCCGCGGCCGACGCGGCCGCCGAGAAGCGGGGCTGCCCCGCGGCCTGTATCGATTTGAACAACCTCGACAAGCTCGTGCCGGCGTCGTTCACCGAGAAGGCCGACGGCGTGGTGGCCGCCGCCGAGGTGGAGCAGCGCGAGGGCGCCTCCACCGAGTTTGAGCGCGTGCAGTTCACCGAGGAAATGCGCGACGCGGGCTACACCATCTTAGCGCCCCAAATGGCCCCCTACCATTTCGAGCTTTTGGTGCCCATCTTCAAGCGTGCCGGCTACAACGCGGTGTTGCTGCCCTCGGTGGACCACGGCGCGGTGGACGCGGGCCTGAAGTACGTGAACAACGACATCTGCTACCCGTCCATCCTGGTCACGGGCCAGATCATGGAAGCGGTGCTGTCGGGCAAGTACGACACCGACAAGCTGGCCGTGCTCATCACCCAGACCGGCGGCGGCTGCCGCGCCACCAACTACATCTCGCTCATCCGCAAGGCGCTGAAATCGGTGGGCCTCGGGCATATCCCGGTCATCGCCATCTCGTTCAAGGACTTAGGCGAGGAGAACCCCGGCTTCAAGATCACGCCGAAGATGCTCTACCAGGCCATCTACGCGCTGCAGTACGGCGACTTGCTCATGATGTGCCTGTACCGCACGCGCCCCTACGAGGTGGAGCCCGGCAGCGCCAACCGCTTGTTCGACTATTGGATGGACGCCTGCAAGCACCAGCTTCAGCGCGGCGTGCGCCAGTCAGAGTTCCGCCGCACGGTGCGCCGTATCGTGGAGGATTTCGACACCCTGCCGCTGGCCGGCGAGGGCACCAAGCCCCGCGTGGGCGTGGTGGGGGAGATCCTCGTGAAGTTCCATCCCACGGCCAACAACCAGATCGTGGACGTCATCGAGCGCGAGGGCTGCGAGGCCGTGGTGCCCGGGCTCATCGAGTTCTTCCTGTTCGGCATCGCCGGCGGCATCTTCCAGCAGCCCATCGGCAAGTCGAAGAAGAGCGCGCTGGGCAGCCGCATCGGCCTGGCCGCGGTGAAGAAGCTGCGCAAGCCGGTGAACGATGCCCTGGAGAAGAGCGCCCGCTTCCATCCGCCGGCGGACATCTACGAGCTGGCCGAGTACGCCGAGGAGATTCTGTCTCTGTGCAACTCCATGGGCGAGGGGTGGCTGCTCACCGCCGAGATGGTGGAGCTCATCCGCAGCGGCTGTCCGAACGTGGTGTGCACCCAGCCCTTCGCGTGCCTGCCGAACCATGTGGTGGGCAAGGCCACCATCAAGGAGCTGCGCCGCCGCTACCCCGAGAGCAACATCGTGGCCGTGGACTACGACCCCGGCGCAAGTGAGGTGAACCAGCTGAACCGCATCAAGCTCATGATCGCCGTGGCCAAGGCGAACTTGGCCGAGAAGGAGGCCGAGGCCCGCGCCGCCCGCGATGCGGCCCGCGACGGTGTGCCGGAGGATCCCGAGCCTGTGGCCGAGGCCGTGGAGGTGGAGACCACCGAGGTGGCGCGGTAGTGGCTGGTTTTTCGCGGAGATGGGGCTGCAGGGCGTTTCGATCCGTGTGAGCCCCGCCCTTGGTTCAAATTCGCTCGATGGGCGCAGCATCCTTTCGATGCTGCGCCCATTCTGCAGATTGAGACTCTCGCTGAGTGATGCTATAATCCGTAGAGTTATACGGATTAAAAGTAGCTTTAAGTGCGTATAAGGAGCAGAATCATGGTCGTTGTGGCTGATGGAAAACTTACTTTTAGCCGCGAGCAGGTAATCAGCTCGACTCAGGCTTCGAAAAACTTCGGCGAATGCCGACGTCGCGCAAGGCGGGAACCCCTTTTTGTCACCGATCGCAATGCGAGCATTGAAACGGTTATTGTCGACTACGATGAGTTCGAAGCTATGGCTGTGGAACTCGAGCGGTTAAGGCACGAGAGGCTGTATGCAACGGCGGCCGAGCGCTTGGCCGAAGCGGACGCGCATCCTCGTGACGCGCTGATTACCTTCGAGGAAATGCTGGGTGAAGATGGCTACCGGTCGTTTCTCGAAATCGACCCCGATGACATGCCTGATGAGGAGCTCTTTGCATGAGCGTATACGAGCTTGTCTTTACGCGTGGTGCGCAGAGTGAGTATGCGGCGCTTGACGGATCGGTTCGGAATATGGTCGACAAGGGACTGGCGCGGCTGCGTGTTCGGCCCGATGAGATAGGGAAACAGCTGTCTGGTCCGCTTGCTTCCTGCCGTGAGCTCAAGTTCCGGGCTGACGGCCTTCGCGTGATCTACCGTATTCGCAACGGCCAGGTGTGCATTGTGGACATTCTTGCCATCGGCCAGCGGGATCGCGGTAAGGTTTTTACCGATGCCCAGCGGCGTCTTTGAGGACGCAGGTTGTCGGATAGCGCGGAGCAGTCGCAGGGAGAAACCATGAATGCCAGCATTGCGGGAAAACTTATCATCGTGCCGACCCCCATTGGGAACTTGGGGGATATGACGCTGCGCTCACTCGAGGCGTTGCGCACGGCCGATATGGTGTGCGCGGAAGACACCCGGGTGACGGGGAAGCTGCTGGCACACTTCGATATCCGCAAGCCGTTGGAACGGCTCGACGAGGCGATGATCGGCGCGAAGGCGGCGTCCGTGATGGAGCGCGTGGCGGCGGGGGAGGTGGTAGCCTACTGCTCGGACGCCGGGATGCCCGGGGTGTCGGACCCGGGGCTGCGCCTGGTGGCCGCGGCCCATGAGGCCGGTGTGCCCGTGGAGGTGCTGCCGGGGGCTTCGGCGGCAGCCTGCGCCTACGTGGCCTCGGGCACGGTGTGCCCCCGCTTCTACTTCGGCGGCTTCTTCCCGCGCAAGGCGGGTGAGCAGCGCACGGTGTTGGAAGATCTGCGCGGGCTGGATGCGGCGCTCGTGTTCTACGAGAGCCCGAACCGCCTGGTGACGGCGCTTGCCGCTATTGCTGAGGTGTTGCCGTGGCGCGAGGTGGCCGTCTGCCGCGAGCTCACGAAGTTGCACGAGGAGGTGGCCCGCGGCACGGCGGTGGAACTGCGCGCGTTGTTTGGGGCCCGG
>NZ_JBQIIT010000057.1:0-4160 GCF_056795635.1 Adlercreutzia sp.
AGACCGCCGAGCACGCGGGGCAGCTCGTCCTTGCCGGCGTAGATACGCAGGCCGGGCTTGGAGATGCGCTTGATGCCGCGGATGGTCTTGGCCTTCTTCGGGCCGTACTTGAGGGTGATCTCAAGGGTGGCGCGGGGCTCGCCGTCGATCACGTCGAAGCGCTGGATGTAGCCTTCCTGCTCCATGATGCGCACGATCTCGACGAGCTTCTTGCTCGACGGCATGGAAACCGTCGCCTTGCCAGCAGACTGGCCGTTACGCACGCGCGTAAGCATGTCTGCAATGGGGTCGGTCATTGTCATGTTGAGTTTCTCCTTTGATCCGTGATGAACCGTACGTTCGGTTCGTCGGCGCCCATAGCGCCTCCGCCTTTAACGTCGGCACACCCTGAAACGTGGGCCGCGATTTCCTACCAGGAAGCCTTGGTCACGCCGGGCAGCTCGCCTTTGTTAGCCAACTCACGCACGCAGATACGGCACAGGCCGAACTTGCGATAGTAGGCGCGGGGACGTCCGCAACGGGTGCAGCGGTTGTGCTGCCGCGTCGAGAACTTCGGTTCGCGCTTGGCTTTGGCGATCATCGATTTCTTAGCCATGCATTCCTTCTTTCTTATGCCTTCAAGCCCGCATTCCTTTCGCGGACTCAAAACCTGAGGTTACGCGACGAGGGCGGCTGCCCTGTCGTTTTACTTGCTCTTGAACGGGAAGCCGAGCGCCGTCAGCAGCGCGAAGGCACCCTCGTTCTCACCGGCATTGGTGACAAAGGTGATGTCCATACCGCGGGTACGGTCGATCTTGTCGTACTCGATCTCGGGGAAGATCAGCTGCTCGGTGATGCCGAGCGTGTAGTTGCCACGGCCGTCGAAGCTCTTCGGCGAGATGCCGCGGAAGTCGCGGACGCGGGGAAGAGCAGTGGCCAGCAGACGATCGAGGAACTCCCACATGCGGTCGCCGCGCAGGGTCACCTTGCAGCCGATAGCCTGGCCCTCGCGCACATGGAAGCCGGCGATGGACTTCTTGGCGCGGGTCACGCAGGGCTGCTGGCCGGTGATGATGCGCATGTCGTTCATGGCGGCGTCGAGCAGCTTGGAGTCGCCGGCGGCGGCGCCAACGCCCATGTTCACCACGATCTTCTCGAGGCGGGGCACGCAGTTCACGTTCTTGATGCCGAGCTGCTCAACGAGAGCCGGCACGATCTCGGTCGTGTACTTGACCTTCAGACGAGGGGTTTCAGCCATGTCTTCTCTTGCCTTTCTTCGATGGATTAAACGCAGGATTTCCGACCCCGCGTCCCTGGGACCTTCCCAGGGCCATAGCGCGCGAGCGCGCGATTGGATATTGTCCCACAAGCGGGCACTCTATCCAAGGAAAAATCCGCCCGCTCTCAACGAACGGGCGGATTTTCACGAAAACTCTACTCGGCAGCCGGGATGTCCTTGCCGCACTTCTTGCAGACGCGGACGAGCTTGCCCTCGTCGCGGCGACGGGCCACGCGGGTGGCCTCACCGCAGCTCGGGCACACGAGCATCACGTTGGAGACGTGGATCGGAGCCTCGAGGGTGGAAATGCCGCCCTGGGGGTTCTGCTGGGTGGGGCGCATGGCCTTCTTGACCATGTTCACCTTCTCGACCACCACGCGGGACTTCTCGGGGACGGAGCGGAGCACCTTGCCGGTCTTGCCGCGGTCCTTGCCGGTGATCACCTTGACGGTGTCGCCCTTGCGGATCGTCATCTTGTTCTGAGCCATTCTGACACCTCCCCTACAGCGTTTCCGGTGCCAGAGACACGATCTTCATGTACTTCTTGTCGCGCAGCTCGCGAGCGACGGGCCCGAAGATACGGGTGCCGCGCGGGGAGCCGTCGTTGTTGATCAGCACAGCGGCGTTCTGATCGAAACGGATGTAGGAGCCGTCGGCGCGACGGACCTCCTTCTTCACGCGCACGATCACGCAGCGCACGACCTCGCCCTTCTTGACGTTGCCGTTGGGCATCGCTTCCTTGACGCTGCAGATGATCACGTCACCGAGGCCCGCGTAACGGCGCTTGGAGCCGCCCAGGACCTTGATGCACTGCACCTTGCGAGCGCCGGAGTTGTCGGCCACGGCGAGCATGGATTGCATCTGAATCATGTGATGTTCCTAACTTTCCTTAACAATAGCCTTCGTGCCAGGGCACGGAAAACTATTTGGCCTTCTCGACGATCTTCAGCAGACGCCAGCGCTTCATCTTGGACAGCGGGCGCGTCTCCATGATCTGAACGGTGTCGCCGACGCCGGCCTCGTTGTTCTCGTCATGGGCATGGAACTTCTTGGTGGAGGTAATCATCTTCTTGTAGATGGGGTGGGGCTTGCGCTCCTCCACGGCCACCACGATGGTCTTGTCGTTGGCGTCGCTGACCACGATGCCCTGACGGACCTTACGCAGGTTACGCTCTTCAGTCATTGTTTGCACCTTCCTTGATCTACGCGCTCAGCTCGCGAGCCCGCATCTCAGTCATGATGCGCGCGATGTCCTTCTTAACCTGCTTCACGCGGGCGGTGTTGTCAAGCTGGCTCGTAGCCATCTGGAAGCGAAGGTTGAACAGCTCGGCCTTGGCCTCCTTCAACTTCACCTGCAGGTCCTCGGCAGAAAGTTCACGAATCTCTGCTGCTTTCATTATTGCTGCCCCTCCGTTTCACGAGTGACGATCTTGCACTTGATGGGCAGCTTGTTGATGGCCAGACGCAGAGCCTCGCGGGCGGTCTCATCGTCCACACCGGCGATCTCGAACATGATGCGGCCCGGCTTCACGACAGCGACCCAGCCCTCGGGGTTACCCTTACCGGAACCCATGCGGGTCTCGGCGGGCTTGGAGGTGATGGGCTTGTCGGGGAAGATGGTGATCCACACCTTACCGCCACGCTTCATGTGACGGGTCATGGCGATACGAGCAGCCTCGATCTGACGGTTGGTGATCCAGTGAGCCTCGAGGGCCTGGATACCGTACTCACCGTGGTTCAGGCGCGTGCCACCCTTGGCCTTGCCCTTCATGGAACCACGCTGCACCTTGCGGTGCTTGACGCGCTTAGGTACGAGCATTTACTTGTCACCCCTCTCGCGGCGATCGTTACGACGGGAACGGTTCGGGCGGGAAGAGCCCTCGAGCGCGGGCTGGGGGGCCTTCTGGCCCGGCAGCACCTCGCCGTGGTACACCCACACCTGCACGCCGATGGAGCCCATGGTGGTGGCAGCGGTGGCGAAGCCGTAGTCGATCTTCGCACGGAGGGTGTGCAGCGGCACGCGACCCTCGCGGTACCACTCGCGGCGGCTCATCTCGGCACCGCCCAGGCGGCCGGAGCACTGGATACGGATACCCTTGGCACCGGACTTCATGGCGGACTGCACGGCCTTGCGCATGGCGCGACGGAAGGCCACGCGGCCCTCGAGCTGCTCAGCCACGGACTGGGCGATCAGCGCGGCGTCCAGCTCGGGACGCTTCACCTCGACCACGTCAATGGAGACCGGACCGTTGGCGACCTTCTCCAGGTCCTTGCGCAGGGCGTCGATCTCGGCGCCCTTCTTGCCGATGACCACGCCGGGACGGGCGGTGGTGATGACGACCTTGATCTTGTCGCCGGCACGCTCGATCTCCACCTTGGAGACGGAGGCGCGGGCGAGACGCTTGTCGAGGAACTTGCGGATGGCAATGTCGTTCTCAAGCGTGGCGGCGTAGTCCTTGCCGGCGTACCAGCGGCTGCGCCAATCCTCGGTGATACCGAGGCGGAATCCGGTAGGGCTTACTTTCTGACCCATTCCTTATGCCTCCTCTCGGGGTGCGACGATGATGGTGATGTGGCACGTGCGCTTGTTGATGCGCGACGCGGAGCCCTTGGCGCGGGGACGGATGCGCTTCAGGGTGGGGCCCTCGTCGACGAACGCGGTCTTCACGACCAGGTTGTCGGCGCGAAGGTGGTTGTTGTGCTCGGCGTTGGCCACGGCGGAGTTCAGCGTCTTCGCGACAACCTCGGCGGCGGCGCGCTCGCAGAAGGCCAGGATCTCGCGGGCCTGGGCGACGGACTTGCCGCGAACCAGGTCGACCACGATGCGGGCCTTGCGGGGAGCGATACGGACGTAACGCGATACTGCTTTAGTTTCCATGTAACTTCTCACCTATGCCCTATC
>NZ_JBQIIT010000023.1:0-25822 GCF_056795635.1 Adlercreutzia sp.
GATGGTGAACTGGCCGGTGGCGCGGTGCCCCCAGTAGCTCTCGGAGAAGCCGTCCTCGGTGTCGTCGGAGTACTGGGTGGACACGGCGGTGAACTTCATGGTGCCGACATCGGAGCCGTCGCCCGTCTCGGCGCCCACCGGGTTGCCGGCGCTGTCGAGGTGCTGGTAGCGGAAGGTGATCTTCTCGGCCTCGGTCAGGTCGCGTCCGTCGGGGGTATGCAGGGGCAGGGGGAACATGGATGCGCCCTTGCCGTCGTAGTACTTGTCCAGGTTCGCCAGGTAGTCGGCGTCCAGGGTGAAGTCGGCGTAGCGGCGCAGCTTGCCGTCGTTGGTGACCCCGGGCGGCAGCGAGCTGTCGGAGGGTCGGAACAGGGGCAGCGGCGTGACGGGGGTGGGGTTGCCGTCCTTATCGAGATGGTCGGTGTCCAGGTAGGTGAGCTTCACGGTCACCTCGCTGTCCTGCTTCACGATCTTGGGCAGCCACAGGTACAGGTTCCCCTTGTCGAACTCGGCGGGCGCTCCGTAGTCGTAGGGCTCGCCGTCCACGAGCAGCTGCCAGTCGGTGATCTTGTAGGTGTTCTCGCCCACGTCGGATCTGAGGTCCACCTGGATCATCTCGATGGGCTCGCCCGCGCCGTTGTAGGCCTCGGC
Source organism: Adlercreutzia sp. (assembly GCF_056795635.1). NCBI lineage: Bacteria > Bacillati > Actinomycetota > Coriobacteriia > Eggerthellales > Eggerthellaceae > Adlercreutzia > Adlercreutzia sp. The sequence continues at coordinate 652 of NZ_JBQIIT010000023.1, forward strand.
TCCGTTGCCGCCGAGGAACCGGAAGTCCGCGACGTCGCCACCATTGCCGATGGAGCCGCCGGTAATGGTGATCTTGACGCCGGTCTGACCCATGTCGCAGGTGCCGGCCGAGGGGATGAGCGTGCCGCCGGTGAGGATGATCTGATAGCCGTCGGCCCGGGTGCTGGCGCAGCAACCCTGCCCGAACCCTCCCGAGCACTCGCCGCCCGTGGCCTTCACGTAGCCTCCGTTGATGCGGATGTTGCCGCAGCGCGTGCCAGCGCTCCCGTTGCGTACGCCGCCGCCGATGCCGGCTGCGTGGTAGCCGCCTTGGGTCTCGATATAGCCGCCGTTGATGGTGATCCACTCGTCGATGCTGGTGCCATCGCCAAACGAGCCGCCGCCGATACCGGCCGAGCCGCCGACATCGGTAACGGGCTTCTTTGCGAGAATGCGGCCGCCCTCGATGGTGATGGCGCCGCCCGCCTCGGAATGGCCGCCGCCGATGCAGGCACCGTCAAGGTTGCTGCTCATGGTCGAGGAGACATCGAGGGTTCCCGGGTTGTCGCTGGCAAGGACGCTGAGGGGATCGCCCCGTTTCACCCGGGTCTTTCCGTCATCGAGGGTCGCATCGACGCTCACCTCGCCGTTCTCGGGGACGATGCCGCTGTTGGGCACCGTGTCGTCGATGACGAGCTTGCCTCTCGTGGTGCATCGCAGGCCCGCGGCGCCATTGCGGCTGGCAAACAGGCTGTTGAGCGTCCCGTCGGCAAGCACAAGGTGGAGGGAGGCTCCGGGTTCCACGCTAATGGCACTGGAGGAGGTTGAGATGGAGACGCCGTTGAGCACGATGCGCGCGTCAGTGCCGTCGGGGATGAGGATGCTTGTGGTGCAGGAGGAGCCCATGTTCTTGTTCTGCACGACGAGGTGCTTGGGCGTCAGCACGGTCACCTGGTCGGCGGCGCTATTGTAGGAGAAGTCGCCGGCTTCGGCTGTGTCTCCGTCGATGCCCCAGAAAACCAGGCCGCCGAGCTCGATGGCCGATGAGGGACGCGGCAGGGGGCTGCCGGTGTTGATGTCGTCGAGCGGCACCTGCGCACGGGGTGAATCCGAAGGGGGATTGTCGGCGGTCGGCGCCGCTGGGCTGTCAGCTGTCGCGGCGACGAGGGGGAGCGCTGCTCGCGCGATGGCGTCGGCGACGGAGGTGACATCGGGATGCGCCTGGTCGGCTGTCGCCGAGGGGGTGGAAGGGGAGAGGGCGCCGTCTCCCGACGGATCTGCGGAGTCGGGCGAGTCTTCCGGCGGATCGGCCTCAACTGGGGCGGTCTCGCCGGTCGCGGCAGCGTCGTCTACGACCTCAGAAAACTCGATGGGGGGGGGTCTGTGTGCCCTGGCCCTCCGGCTCGGCCAGCGCGACCGCGGGCGTCATCCCGCAGGCGAGCACGGCCGCCAGGCCGAGGCTCAGAAGCGACCCCCGTCGCTTCTCTCTCATGTCGGATCTCCTTCTCTCGTGGGTAAGAGTCCGCCCGAATATACCCCTTCGCCCCGCTTTCCGCAACCCTGAGCGGTGCGGTCGGGGGTTGGAGAGGCTCGCAACTCGCGCTCCTGCTGGGCTGCGGCAGCATTTGGCATCGTGCGGTTTGCAGGCGAGGAGACGGCCTTAGGCTACGAAGCCGCCATGTCGGCGAGGGTCTTGCTCTCCAGGTAGGCGTTCACGGCGTCTTGGAGGCCGCCCCACACAAGCCGACTCGGGCAGGCGTCGGCGCGCTCGCAGGCGAGTAGGTCGCTGGTGCAGGTCATCAGGTCGAGACCGTCTTCCGAGGCGGCGATGACATCGGCCAGGGTGATCTGCGCGGGCGGTCGCGACAGCTGGTAGCCGCCCTGGTGGCCGCGGGTAACGGCAAGCAGGCCAGCTGCGGTGAGGGGGGCGACCACCTGCTCCAGGTACTTTTTCGAGAGGCCCTGGCGATCTGCCACGTCCTTTAGGGGCGTGCAGCCCGCATCGTAGCGCTCGGCCAGATCGAGCATGACGCGCATGCCGTAGCGAGTTTTCGTTGATATCTTCACAGGGCCACCATTCTCTCCTTGACATTCTCATTTTCCAGTTTATATTAAAACCTAGCAAACTACTAGACTTAGATGGGACGGCTGCGGGGCCCTCGGAGGAGCGAGCGGCGCCGAGGGCCCCATCGCAAAGAGAACGAGGAACCGTGAGCCCCATGAAGCAGATCTACCTCGACCACGCCTCAACCACGCCGGTGCGCCCCGAGGTGGTGGAGGCCATGCTGCCGTACTTCACCGAGCAGTTCGGCAACCCGTCGTCTATCTACCCGCTCGGCCAGGAGGCCGCCGACGCCGTGGCCGCCGCCCGCGAGACCTTGGCCGGCCTTATCGGCGCCGCGCCCCGCGAGGTGTACTTCACCAGCGGCGGCACCGAGTCGGACAACTGGGCCATCAAGGGGTTTGCCCGGGCCAACGCCGCCAAAGGCAAACACCTCATCACGAGCGCCATCGAGCACCATGCGGTGCTGCACGCCTGCGAGGCCCTGGAGAAGGAGGGCTTCGAGGTGACGTATCTGCCCGTGGACGAGCACGGCCTGGTTCGCCCCGCCGATTTCGAGGCGGCCATCCGCCCCGACACTACGTTGGCCTCCATCATGTTCGCCAACAACGAGATCGGTACCATCGAGCCCGTTGCCGCGTTGGCTTCCATCGCCCGCGAGCACGGCGTGGCCTTTCACACCGACGCGGTGCAGGCCTTCGGCCACGAGCCCATCGACGTGAAGGAGATGGGCATCGATATGCTGTCCGCCTCGTCCCACAAGATCTACGGGCCCAAGGGCGTAGGCCTGCTCTACATCCGCAAGGGCGTGAAGGTGGAAAACTTCATCGACGGCGGCCAGCAGGAGCGCGGCCGTCGTGGTTCCACCGAGAACGTGCCCGGCATCGTGGGCTTCGCGAGGGCGGCCGAGCTGGCTGCGGCCGACATGACGGCCGAGCACGATCGGCAGCGGGCCCTGCGCGATCACACCATCCGCCGCATTCTGGACGAGATTCCCTCGGCGAAGTTGAACGGCAGCTGGGAGAGCCGTCTGGCCAACAACGTGAACTTCTCCTTCGAGTTCATCGAGGGCGAGGGCATGCTGTTGCAGCTGGCGGCTCGCGGCATCTGCGTGTCGTCGGGGAGCGCCTGCACCTCCGGCTCGCTGGATCCGAGCCACGTGCTTCTGGCCATCGGCCTGCCCCACGAGATCGCCCACGGCAGCCTGCGCATGACCATCGGCCGCGACACCACCTTGGAGGACGTGGACTTCGCCGTGGACTCCCTGAAGGCCACGCTTCAGAACCTGCGCATGATGAGCCCCCTGTACGAGGACTTCCAGCACGGCAAGGTGGCCTCGGTCATCGCGCGCCTGAAGGAAGGCGGCTTCCCTTACGCGAGCTAGCCCGGGCGGCACGGAAGGCGCGGCCCGTCCGGTGGTTCGCGGTCGCTCCGTCTGACGGCTCCCGACCCGCGCCCTGTACCCGAATCCCACTTCAACGACGACATTTTCAACGAAAAGAGGAACAACTATGGCAATGAACTACTCCGATAAGGTGATGGAGCACTTCACCAACCCCCAGAACGTGGGCGAGATCGAGAACGCGAGCGGCTGCGGCACCGTGGGCAACGCGGTGTGCGGCGACATCATGCGCGTGTACCTGGACATCGACGAGGACAACGTCATCCAGGACGCGAAGTTCAAGACCTTCGGCTGCGGGGCCGCCATCGCCACCAGCTCCATGGCCACGGTGCTCGTGAAGGGCAAGACCGTGCAAGAGGCCCTGGAGGTGACCAACAAGGCCGTGATGGATGCGCTGGACGGCCTGCCGCCGGTGAAGGTACACTGCTCGCTTCTGGCCGAGGAGGCCATCCACGCGGCGCTGTGGGACTACGCCGAGAAGAACAACCTCGTCATCGAGGGCCTGGAGAAGCCGGTGACCGATATCGGCGAGCACGACCATCATCACGACCTGGTGGAGGACGAGGACTAAGGGCCTGGGGACTCTGCGGAAGAGGGGCGGCCGCCTGCCGAGGGCGGTTGCCCCTCTTTGCGTTCAGGCGGCCACGACGATGATGTTGGTGGCCCCGTCGCCGCTACAGGTTTGCAGGACGATGGACTCCCCATAGCCGGTGACGCGGGCGGCGATGGTCTTCCATGTGGCGGTGACTTCTGCGGTGAATACCGTGCGCACGGTATAGGTGCGGCTTCTTCCCGCGCTGTCGCACAGGATGACGGCGCTGCCAACGCCGAGGCCTTTTACTGGGGAGAACGATCCGGGGTTGTGGCCGACGAAGTAGCCCCAGGAGCCGTCGGTGGTGTCGTCCGAGCCGAGCCAGAGGCCGGCTCCGCTGTCGGGGGTGGTGCCCCCGCGCACGTCGCGGTAGGGGATGATCGCGCCCCCGATGTTCAGGCTGCGGGCAGCCATTCCCGGCTCGGGGGCTGCCGGCGCCGGGGGCTTCGGTTCCGAGGTGCCGTTGCCGCCGCCCGCGTCGTCCTCGCTCCGATCATCGGCGGTGCCGGAGTCGGCGGGGTCGCCCGCTGGGGGCTCGCTGGTGCTGCGGTCGGGGGCCGGTGCAGGAGAGGTGCCGGCCCCTTCATCGGCTGAGGGGGATGGCCCTGCGGCCGGGCTGGCGGGGGAGCCCGCTGAGGCGCCATCGGCCAGGTCGGTGGGGCCCGGCTCATCCCCGTCGGCCATGGACGGGCCGGGATGTTCGGATGCAGCGCTGGCATCCAGGGTTGCCGGTCGGGCGGCGCGGCGCACCTGGTGGGCGGTCCCAGAGCCGCGGGCAAGGCCCCGCTCGGCGAGGCTGCGGATGTGGTCGCGCACTGCTGCGGCCACGACGTCATTGTCGCTCCCGTTGGGGGAACGGCTTTCCGCGGCGGGGGTGCCCGCTGTGCTTTCCGGTGCGGCCACGGCCTCTTCAAGGGCCCAGGCGAGGGCGCCTGAGGCTGCGAGCCCCAGGACGAGGGCTGCGGCGATGGCCCATGCGGGGATGGCTCTCGGCTTCTTCGCGTTCTCCATGGCTTCTCCTTCGGTTGGGTGCTCGGGGTGCACGAATCCAAAGGACCCTTGCCCCCTGTTTCTGTCCTATAGCGAATATTTGTTCGCATTTTAGCGAGGTATTTGAAGAATGTAAATAGCAATTCCCATTAAATGATCACCGTTTTCTCTTCAAAATCATTTTGCTGTCATAGTAGTGTCCCCTCGATACCTCCCGCATGGCTCCTCTGCGTCGCCCGGGCATTTCCCCCGAACCGCGCTCCCGTCGCTGGGGGACTTCGCGCAAACCGCCCCGTGTCGTTTCCACACCGCTCCCCATTCGGCTACGGTTCGCGGCGCCGTTCCCGCACCGCTCTCCATTCAGCCGTGGTTCGCCGCGCCGTTTCGTGCCCCGGCCTTTTGCCTTGGAGTGGGGATAAACTTGATGACAGTTCTCCTGAGGTGCTGTCGGGGGGTGTATGATGGACGGCACGGATAGAAGAGGCCCGAGGGGAGCGCCCATGGAGGACGAAGGCAGGAAGTACTGGCTGTCAGTGGTGGCCTTCGCCGTCGTGTTCGTGGCCGTCATCATCACGTTCTCCATGTTCATGCAGCAGACGAGCAACCGCATCGTGGCCCAGACGAGCCAGTACGTCTCCGATGCCACCGATCAGACGGCCAAGCTCGTGTCCACATTCATGCAGAACACCCAGAAGGACATCGAGACCATCGCGGCCTTGGCCTCGGAATCCCCCGATGCCGCCCAGGTGGCCACGAGCGAGGAGTGGCTGCGCTCTGTCGGCGAGATCGCCCCCTTCGACTCCATCGACTTCGTCGATGCCGACGGCATCCAGCACTCGCCCGGCCTCGGTGCCGTGGACGTGAGCGATCGGGTCTACTACGAGCGGGCCATGGCCGGCGAGTCGGGCATTGAGTGCGCGTTCAATACCCGTCTCACCCACGAGAACCTCGTGTACTTCTATGCTCCGGTGCGCGAGGGGGCTGACGGCCCCATCATCGGGCTCCTGTTGGCTCATTACGACGAGGAGCGCCTGACGGGGCTGCTTCAGAACAGCTTCTTCGGCTACGAGTCCCATGCGCTGCTGTGCCTGCCCACGGGCGAGGTAGTGGCGGCATCCAGCGGCGAGTTCGTGGGCATGAACCTGCTGGCCGAGGCCGAGGCCTCCTCCAGCGTGAACGCCCGCCAGATAGAACTGGCCTTCGAGGACAGCCAGGGGGCCACCTTCACTTACGAGGCCGGCCACGGCCTCGGTTCGGCCTGCGTCAAGGCCGTGCCCGGCCTGAACTGGATGATCGTCGAGACCTTCCCCTCGGCCGCCACCGAGCAGATGATCAACGCCGCCAACGAGGGCGGCTGGAATGCCCTGTTCGTCATCGTGCTGGTGTTCCTCGCGGTGCTCGTGGGCATTATCGCCTTCAACAACCACCGCCATCGCACCCTCGCCCGTTCCATGCGGGACCGTATCGATGTGCAGACCGGGGTGGGCAAGCTCACCGAGCGGCTGGTGCTCATCGATTTCCCCGCGAACCATTTCCGCTACATGAGCGGACCGGTGACGCCGGACGACCCCTATGAGCCCGAGGGCGACTACGACTACATGGTGCGGCGGCTCGAGCGGCTCGTGGTGGGCGAGGAGGCGAAGCGCGAAGTGGTCGAGCAGTTCAGCCGCGAGGCCGTCATCGCCGCCATGGCCGACGGGGTTGACAATCTCGGTTTCGAGTACCAGATCAACCGCAGCGGCCGGTTGAAGTGGGAGAACATCAACCTCATCTGCGTGGAGCGCGACGGAGAGGGGCGGGCTTCCCGCGTGGTGTACACCACTCAGGACGTGACGGCGATGAAGGCCCGCGAGAAGCGCCTCCAGCAGGCCATGGAGGATTCCTATCGCGCCGCCGTGGCCGCCAACAGCGCCAAGAGCGACTTCCTCTCCCGCATGAGCCACGACATCCGCACCCCCATGAACGCCATCATCGGCATGACTGAGCTGGCCCGCATGAGCGAGGGCGATTGGGAACGGGTGAGCGATTGCCTTGGGAAGATCACGCTGTCGAGCAACCATCTGCTCGGGCTCATCAACGAGGTGCTCGACCTGTCCATGATCGAGAACGGCCGGTTGGTGCTGAACGTGGCCCCCGTGGATCTGCGGGAGCTCGTGGCCGAGACCGAGACGGTGTTCGCCGCCCGCTGCCAGGAGGCGGGGGTGACGTTCTCCGTCGCCGTGGAGTCCCTGGTCCACCCGGTGGTGGAGGCCGACGACCTGCGCTTGCAGCAGGTGTTCATGAACATGCTCGGCAACGCCGTGAAGTTCACCCCGGCCGGCGGCCGGGTATCCATGGCCCTCATCGAGCATCCGGCCCGCGTGGAGGGGACGAGCGATTACGAGTTCATCTTCGCCGACACCGGCTGCGGCATGGACCCCGCCTTCGTCGAGCACGTGTTCGAGCCCTTCACGCGAGAGCATGACTCCCGCACCGAGCGGGTGGAGGGCACGGGGCTCGGCCTCTCCATCGTCCAGAGCGTCGTGTCGCTCATGGGAGGCACCATCGAGGTGGAGAGCGCCCCCGGGGCGGGGAGCACCTTCACCGTGCACGCGAACCTGCGCCACGACGAGGGGGCCGCCGATGCCCCTGCCGGCACGAGCGATCCCGATGCGGAGGCCGGCGGTACCGAGCGCGGGATGGCCCCGCTCCCCGAGGCTTCTTCCGCTCCGGCTGCCGCCCTGCCCGCGGCCCGGGTGCTGCTCGTAGAGGACAACGAGCTGAACAGCGAGATCGCCGCGGCCCTGCTGGAGTCCCTCGGGCTGACCGTGGAGTGCGCCTTCGACGGCCAGGAGGCCCTGGACAAGCTCGCCGCCCGCGAGCCCGGTCACTTCGCCGTGGTGCTCATGGACATCCAGATGCCGGTGATGAACGGTCTGGAGGCCACCCGCCGCATCCGTGCGAGCGAGCGGGCCGACCTGCGGGCGCTGCCTATCGTGGTGCTGTCGGCCAACGCCTTCACCGAGGACGTGCAGGAATCGAAGCGGGCCGGGGCCGACGATCACCTCTCCAAGCCCATCAGTGTGAAGGATCTGGCCGCCACCCTGCGCGGAATCCTCGGCTAGCGCGCCCCTTCCCAGTGTTAAGATAGCCAGCACGTATATTCGAGGGAAGCGGCGGCGTCATTGGCCGCCTGGCTTCCGGATAGGAGCACCGATTCTGCATGGCTAAGGGAACCTTCGGCGTCACCACGCCCATCTACTACATCAACGCCGCGCCCCATCTGGGCACCGCCTACACCACGGTGGCGGCCGATACCATCACCCGCTACCAGCGCATGAACGGCTACGACGTGTCGTTTGTCACCGGCACCGACGAGCACGGCCAGAAGATCGCCGAGACCGCCGAGAAGAACGCCATGACCCCCCAGGCCTGGTGCGATTCTTTGGCTCCGGCCTTCACCGATGCGTGGAAGACCCTGGACATCGACTACACGAACTTCGTGCGCACCACCGAGGATCGCCAGACCCGCGCGGTGCAGAAGTTCTGGGGCGCCCTCCACGATGCCGGCTGGTTGTACAAGAGCGCCTACGAGGGCTGGTACTGCGTCCACGAGGAGACCTACTACGCCGAGAGCGATCTGGAGAAGAACGACGACGGCGAGTTCGTCTGCCCCGATTGCAAGCGCCCCGTGCGCTACGAGGCCTCCGGTGAGGAGAACTGGTTCTTCAAGCTGTCCGAGTTCCAGGATAAGTTGCTGGCCTTCTACGAGGAGCACCCCGACTTCATTCGCCCCGTCACGCGCCGCAACGAGATCGTCTCCTTCGTGAAGGGCGGCCTGAACGACCTGTCCATCTCCCGCTCCAGCTTCGACTGGGGCATTCCCGTGCCGTGGGACGAGGGTCATGTATTCTACGTGTGGGCCGATGCGCTCATCGCCTACCTCACCGGCATCGGCTACGGCGACGACGAGCGCGAGGCCGAGTTCGACCGCCGCTGGCCCATCCAGTACCACTTCGTGGGCAAGGACATCACCCGCTTCCACTGCGTGATCTGGCCGGCCATGCTCATGGCCGCCGGTATGCCCATCACCCACACGGTGTTCGGCCACGGCTTTTTGCTCACCAAGGGCGAGAAGATGTCGAAGTCCAAGGGCAACGGGCTTATGCCCGCCGACCTGGTGAAGGTCTTCGGGGTGGACGCCTACCGCTATTACTTCATGAGCGACGTGCAGTTCGGCCACGACGGCTCCATCTCCATGGAGCGCATGGTGCAGGTGTACAACGCTGATCTGGCCAACACCTGGGGCAACCTGGTGAGCCGCGTGACCAACATGACCACGAAGTACTTCGAGGGCCGCGTGCCCGAGGCCCCGGCCGCGGCCGCCGAGAACCCCCTGCGCGAGATCGCCGACAGGCTGTACGCGGAGTACGACGGCTGCATGGCCGAGGTGGACTTCACCGGGGCGGCCACGGCTGTGCAGAAGCTCGCGAGCCGCGTGAACCTCTATGTGGAGGAGAGTGCCCCGTGGGCCCTGGCCAAGGATCCGGCGAAGGCCGACGAGCTGGCCGGCGTGCTGTACAACTGCCTGGAGGCCATCCGCATCATCGCGCTGTACATGGCGCCGTTCATGCCGAACACGTCGGCCGAGGTATTCCGCCGTTTGGGTCTGGGCGATATCGCGGAGGTGACCGACATCCAGGAGGCCACGGCCTGGGGCCAGCTTCCCGTCAGCGTGGCCGTGGAGGTGGGCGATCCGCTGTTCCCCCGCCTGGACGTGGACAACCTGCCGGAACTGTAAGAAAGTAATACGTTAGTTTGTATGCTATAATGAGCGAGCACTAGCAAAGTCCGACTGCGGGCGGCGCTTCGAGAGATTGGAGTACCGCCTATGTTTGAACAGGTTCTTTTTGCCGCAGCTGCGGCCGCCACCATAGCAGGCTTCCTTTTGGAGGTCTGGCGAGAAATGAAATCAATCGTGCAGGAGGATGACGAGGGGAGAAACAGAAAAGGCCAGCGCTAACTGACCTTTTCCGAATCGATAACACCCGCGCCGCCCGCCTAGGCTCACAACCACCGGGCTTTGCTGGTGCAACCATTATAGCAGCTTGGGAAGCGGATTGCTAGGAAACTGCATGGATAACGACGAGCCGATATTCTACGACGGGAAGTTTCGCCAGAAGCGCAAGCACGGGGTGTGGCGCGAGGTGGAGGCACCGGTGCTCGAGGGGCCGGTGGCCGACACCCACGCGCACTTGCAGATGCTGCGGGATCCGGCGTTGGAGCTGGCCCGCTGCGCGATGCACGGCGTGACCTTCGTGGAAACCATCGTGGATCCCGCCGATGACGGCTTCGCCACCTTCGAGGCGCTGCCCAGCTGGCTTATGGAGGCCTCGGCCGACCTGCGGACCATAGTAGCGGCCGAAGGCGCCGGCGAGGGAGTGGCCGAGGGAAAGCGCCGGGCGCTGCCCCCGCTGCCTGCCGTGCGCATCGCCGCCGGCGTGCATCCGCACAACGCCAAGGACTGGACGGGCGACCTGGCCGCGGCCCTGGGCGAGCGCCTGCGGGATCGCCGCGTGAGCGCCGTGGGCGAGATCGGGCTCGATTACCACTACGACTTGTCGCCCCGCCCGGTGCAGCGCGAGGTGTTCCGGGCCCAGATTCGCCTGGCGAAGGCATCGGGGCTGCCCATCGCCCTCCACATGCGCGAGGCCCACGACGACGGCTTCGCCATTCTGGCCGAAGAGGGCTTTCCCGAGGCCGGCACCTTGCTGCACTGCTTCAACTTGGACGGGGCCGAGGTGGCCCGCTGGGTGGAAGCGGGCTGCTACATCGCCTTCGGCGGCCCGCTCACATTCAAGCGCGCCGAGGAGGTGCGCGAGGCGGCCCGGATGGTGCCGGTGAACCGCCTGCTCACCGAGACCGATTCCCCCTACATGACTCCCGAGCCCCTGCGCGGCACCTTGTGCGGTCCGGCCCACGTGGTGTGGACTGCCGACGTGCTCTGCAAGGTGCTCGGCGCCGATACGCCCGAGGCCCGCGCGACCCTGCTCGCCCGGCTGTACGCCAACGCCGAGGCGCTGCTCGACCGCGCCCCCACCCCCTGGCAGAAGGAGCCCTCCCATGCATAGAGTCATCCTCCACGGATCGTGCCGCGCCGACGGCCGCAGCGCGGCGCTTGCCGACGAGCTGTTCAACGCCTGCATCGAGGAGTGCCCCGACGACGGGGTGTCCATCGTGTCGGTGTCCTCCACGGTCGTGGGGCCCTGCATCGGCTGCGACGAGTGCCGCGCCCTCTCGGAGGAGCCCATCCATCGGTTCCAGGAGGGCGACCCGCTCCTGCCTCAGGAGACGGTCGTGGAATCGGAGGCGCTGTTCCACCATTGCGTCATCGACGACGACATGAACGAGGTGCGCAAGCACCTGGACGCGGCCGACGAGCTCATCGTGGTGTGCCCGGTGTACTTCGCCGGCGCCCCGGCCCAGATGAAGGCCCTGCTCGACCGCTTGCAGCCCTACTACTTCACTGATCTGCGCACCCGGCCCAAGCGGCCGGCGGTGCTGCACGTGGTGGGCGCGGGGGGCGACCCCCACGGCTTCGAGCCGCTCATCGGCAGCCTGCGCTCGGCCCTGTCCGTGACGGGCTTCACCCTGGAGCTGGTGCTCGACTGGGTGGGCAAGATCCGCGCCGACGGCGAGATCACCGCCGAGGCCGAGGAGTACCCGCTGCCCCCGGTGGGCGGGTTCGGGGCTCTCGGGTTCGTTGAGGGAACTTGCGGCGAGGCGATGGCGGGTGACGGAGAATCTTCGGCGCCCTTCGTGGATTTCGCCGAAGAGGGGTTCGCGACGGCCTTCGAGGCGGAAGACGACGACGGGGACGATGGCTGGGATGGCGACCAGGGCAGGAGGGGTGGCTCCAGTTCCGGCTCTAGTTCCGGCTCTGGTACCGATCGCCGCGGCCGCGCCAAGCTCTCGGTGAGCTCGCAGGCCCCTGCCGTCAGCGACGGGGCTGCGAAGGAGGGGTCGGGCGGCTCGCGGACCTCTCGCGGGCCGCGCAAGTCTTCGGGCAAGGGGGGCGGTCCCGCCTACGGCAAGAAGAACGCCAAGAAGAAGGGCAACGGCCGTGGCGGCCGCCGCTAGCGGACGGGACCGGGAGGGCTTCGCCGGCGACGACGGGCGCCTCTCGCCCCTTTCCACCCCGAGCGCCACGCGGCTCGTGCTGGAGGCCCATGGCATCGGCACCAAGTACACCCTGGGCCAGAACTTCCTCGTGAACGACGATGTGCTGAAGAAGATCATCGCCCTGGCCGAAGTGGGGGAGCGCGATCGCATCCTGGAGGTGGGTCCTGGCATCGGCACGCTCACCATCGCGCTTCTGAAGTACGCCGTCAGCGTGGTGGCCATCGAGCGCGACCCCGACCTGCCCGCCGTGCTCGCCGACACCCTGTACCCCTGGCGCGAGCGATTCGCCCTCATCGAGAAGGACGCCCTCGATGTGACCAGGGACGATATTGCCTCAGCTATGGAAGAGCTTGGCGAGCCCCTTCCCAACAAGCTCGTTGCCAACCTGCCCTATGCGGTGGCGGCCACGGTGGTGCTCGACTACTTCCAGAAGTTCCCCTTCCTGGAATCGGCCACCGTCATGGTGCAGAAGGAGGTGGCCGATCGCATGGCGGCGGGGCGCGGCACCAAGAACTACGGGGCCTACACCGTGAAGCTCGGCCTGTACGCTGAGGTCGCGGGTCGCTTCGCGGTGGGTCCGGGCAATTTCTTCCCGCCGCCGCGGGTGGATTCGGCCGTCATTCGCCTGAACCGACGGGTGCCGTCCATGGCCGATGGCACCCCTGCGGTACCGGCCGTCATCGCCGCAGCGGGGCTCATGGCCGACGCCGCCTTCGCGAACCGCCGCAAGACCCTGGCGAATTCCTGCAAGACCTACTTCGCGGGACGCGGGGGCATTGTCCTGTCGCCGAGCGGCGAGCCGGCGGAGGCGGCCGATCCCGTGACGTTGGACGGCCCCACGGTGGCGGCCCAGCTACCGGCCCTCTTCGAGGCCGCTGGCATCGACCCGCGGCGTCGCGGCGAGACCCTCGACCAAGGGGAGTTCCTCGCCTTGGGAGCGGCCCTGCTGGCTCTAACGGGCGCGAGTGACGGAGCGGCGACCGAATAAGGTACAATAGCGGGTCTCATTGACCCTATGGCAGAGAGGGGCGAGCCCGATGGCCGCACAGCAGCGTGAGAAGCATACGGGGCGCGCGAAGCGCCTGGTGGTGGCCGCGGCGGCCCTGGTGGCCCTCGTGGCCGTGGGCATCGCCCTGGCCTCGACGGCCGCCAATACCGAGGATCCGGACTATTCCGGTCTGGCGGTAGAGGCGGAGCCCAGCCGGCCCCAGGCCCCCGAGCCGAAAGAGGAGGAGCCGGCCGAAGAGCCCGCCCCGGCTCCCCAGGATCCTGCCGAGGAGCCGGCGCGGCCCGTGGCCTCCCCCTCCCAGAACGGGGCGCTCCATGTGGAAGGATCCCAGCTCGTGGATGCCGCCGGCGATCCCGTGCAGCTGCGGGGCGTTTCCACCCATGGTCTGGCCTGGTACCCCCAGTACGTGAACCAGGATTTCTTCAATGAGCTGCGCCAGGACTGGGGCGCTAATGCCGTGCGTTTGGCCCTGTACTCCGACGAGGAGGGGGGCTATGCCACCGATGGCCGCCGCGTCGAGTTGAACGACCTGATCCTGGAGGGTGTCGAGTACGCCACGGCTGCCGATATGTACGCCATCGTGGACTGGCACATCCTGTCGGACGGCAATCCGCGTACCCACGCCTGGGCCGCCAAGGAGTTCTTCAAGCTCGTATCGGGCCGCCTGGCCGACCACGACAACGTGATCTACGAGATCTGCAACGAGCCCAACGGGAAGACCACCTGGGCGGATGTGAAAGCCTATGCGACCGAAATCATCCCCGTCATCCGCGCCAACGATCCCGATGCCGTCATCGTCGTCGGCACGCCCACCTGGTCCCAGGACATCCAGGATGCGGCCGCCGACCCGCTCTCCGAGAGCAACATCATGTACGCGCTGCACTTCTACGCCGCCACCCATCAGGGCGAGCTGCGCGACCGCCTCGAGACTGCCGTGGAGGGCGGCCTGCCGGTATTCGTCACCGAGTTCGGCATCTGCGAGGCCTCGGGCGCTGGCGCGATCGACTACGAGTCGGCCGATGAGTGGCTCGCTCTCATGGACGAGCTCAACGTGAGCTACATCTGCTGGAACCTGTCGAACAAGGAGGAGACATCGGCCCTGTTCAAGTCCGACGTATCGAAGACCTCCGGCTTCTCCCTGGACGATCTGAGCGAGGAGGGGCTGTGGCTCGTGGACGCCCTGCGCGGCCCCGGCTTCGATCGCAAGGAGGTGCAGCTGGCCCGGGCCGACAAGAAGCCGAACACCACGGGCTCGGCCATGATGGCGTTCTCCAGCGACACCATCCAGTGGCAGCTGAACGTGACCGAGACCTGGGAGGAGGGCGACCGCACCTTCTTCAAGTACGAGATGGCCGGCAGCAACTACAGCGCCGCCACGAAGAAGTGGTCGGTCACCATTCCCTTCAACGCCGACGTGCAGCTTGAGGACAGCTGGAACTGCAAGGCGAGCGCCGCGGCCAACGAGCTGACCGTCTCCAACGACAGCCACAACGGGAAGGTGGGCGCCGGCGATTCGGTGTCCGATATCGGCTTCATCGTCAGCGGTCCCGCCAAGCTGGCCGTCGTGGATCTGTAGCCATGGCGCCGTCGTCCCTTGAGGCTGCCCGCTCGGTGCTGAGCCGGCAGTTCGGCTATGCCGATTTCCGCCCGGGCCAGGAGGCCGTGGTAGCCGCCGTGCTCGGCGGTCGCGATGCCCTGGCGGTCATGCCCACGGGCGCGGGGAAGTCCATCTGCTATCAGGTGCCGGCCGTGGTGCTCGATGGCCTGACCGTGGTGGTGAGCCCCCTCGTCTCGCTCATGGCCGACCAGGTGCGGGCTTTGAAGGAGGCCGGCATCCGTGGGGCCTACCTCAACTCCACCCTCACGCCGGCCCAGCAGGCCGAGGTGCTCGCCCGGGCGCGCTCGGGAGCCTACGACCTTATGTACGTGGCTCCCGAGCGCCTGGCCGACCCGCGCTTCACTGCCTTCGCCGCCGAGGCTTCCATTCCCTTCGTGGCTGTGGACGAGGCCCACTGCGTGTCCCAGTGGGGCCAGGACTTCCGCCCCTCCTACCTGGCCATCGGCGACTTCATCGCGGCCCTGCCTGCGCGCCCCGTCGTGGCGGCCCTCACGGCCACGGCCACCGAGCGGGTGCGGGCCGATATCGTGCGCCTGCTCGGCCTGC
Source organism: Adlercreutzia sp. (assembly GCF_056795635.1). NCBI lineage: Bacteria > Bacillati > Actinomycetota > Coriobacteriia > Eggerthellales > Eggerthellaceae > Adlercreutzia > Adlercreutzia sp. Next base: position 16,011 of record NZ_JBQIIT010000023.1, read on the forward strand.
GCGACCCGGCCCTCACGGTGACCGGCTTCGACCGCCCCAACCTGCGCTTTGCCGTGGAGCGCTGCGAGCCGAAGCGCAAGGACGCGCGGCTCGACGCCTTCATCGACGAGCGCCGGGCAGAAAGCGGCATCGTCTACTGCTCTAAGCGCGCCTGCGTGGAAGAGGTGTGCGCCCACCTGCGGGAGCGGGGCATTGCCGCCACCCGTTACCATGCGGGCCTCTCGCCCGAGGAGCGCCAGCGCAACCAGCGGGCCTTCGTGGCCGACGACGCACCGGTCATGGTGGCCACCAACGCCTTCGGCATGGGCATCGACAAGTCCAACGTGAGCTACGTGGTGCACTACAACATGCCCGGATCGGTGGAGGCCTACTACCAGGAGGCGGGCCGCGCCGGCCGCGACGGGGCGCCGGCCGAGTGTTTGCTGCTCTGGTGCGACGGCGACATCGCCACGGGCCGCTTCTTCATCGAGCAGGAGTCGGCCAACGAGGCCCTGACCGCCGAGGAGTCCGAGGTGGTGCGGGCCGGACGCCGCCGCATGCTGGAGGCCATGGTGGGCTACTGCTACACCACCGACTGCCTGCGCCGCTACCTGCTCCGCTATTTCGGGGAAGACGGGGAAAGCGGGGAAGACGGGAAAGGCGGGGAAGGTGGGGAAGGACCCGCGTCCGACCCCCGTTGCTGCTCCAACTGCGCCGGCGAGATGGAGGCCGTGGACGTGACGGCCGAGGCCCGGGCCGTCATGCGCTGCGTCCACGAGCTGCGCGGCCGGTTCGGCAAGACCATGGTGGTGGACGTGCTGCGCGGGGCCGATACCGAGGCCATCCGCTCCCGGGGCCTGAACCGAGCGGCCTCCTACGGCAGCTGCGACGCCAAGCGCCCGCTGCTCATGGAAGTGGTGGAGCTGCTGGCGGCCGGCGACTACCTCACCATCACCGAGGGCACCTACCCGGTCGTGTGCGCTGGCGGCCGCTACCGCGAGGCGGCGCGGGACGATTTCTCCCTCTGCATGAAGCGCACGGCCTCCAAGGCGAAGCGGGGCGCGGCAGTGCGCTCGGCCGGTGCCGCGGGCGTTGCCGCGCTGACCGCATCCGACGAGGCCCTGTTCGAGCGCCTGCGCGCCCTGCGCAAGCGCCTGGCCGACGAGGCGGAGGTGCCGCCCTACGTGGTGTTCCCCAACACCACGCTCACCGCCATGGCCCAGGCACGTCCCGCTACGGCCGCCGAGTTCCTGGCCGTTCCCGGCATCGGCGAGAAGAAGCTCGCAACCTACGGCGAGCCCTTCCTCGCCGAGATCGCCGCCTTCCAAGCTGAGGCGGGCGCCTAGGGCCGTCCCCGCAACTGGAGCCTTCTCCGCTCGCCCATGGGGCGTCGGGGAACGCGCCCCTTCCGCGTTACATCCTTGTTTCTGGGCGAATTGCGGGGCGCGGCGGTCAGGTTTCGCGGTAGCATAGGCCCGTGCAAGTTCGAGCCGAAGGAGGCCCCGTGACGAAGATTTCAATGACCACGCCCCTGGTGGAGATGGACGGCGACGAGATGACCCGCATCATCTGGCAGATGATCAAGGACGAGCTGATCTGTCCCTTCGTGGATCTCAAGACCGAGTACTACGACCTGGGCCTCGAGCACCGCAACGCCACCGACGATATGGTCACCATCGAGTCGGCCGAGGCTACCCAGCGGCTCGGCGTGGCTGTGAAGTGCGCCACCATCACCCCGAACGCCGCCCGCATGGACGAGTACGACCTGAAGCAGATGTGGAAGAGCCCCAACGGCACCATCCGCGCCATGCTGGACGGCACGGTGTTCCGCACCCCCATTATTGTGAAGGGCATCGAGCCTTGCGTGCGCAACTGGGTCAAGCCCATCACCATCGCCCGCCATGCCTACGGCGATGTGTACAAGAACGCCGAGATCCGCGTGCCCGGCCCCGGCAAGGTGGAGCTGGTGTACACCGGTGAGGACGGCACCGAGATCCGCGAGCTCGTGCACGAGTACGACGGGGCCGGCGTGGCCCAGGGCATGCACAACCTGGACGCCTCCATCGCCAGCTTCGCCACGAGCTGCTTCGAGTTCGCTCTGGATACCAAGCAGGACCTGTGGTTCGCCACGAAAGACACCATCTCCAAGAAGTACGACCATCGCTTCAAGGACATCTTCCAGGAGATCTACGACGACCAGTACGCCGAGCGCTTCGAGGCGGCGGGCATCGAGTACTTCTACACCCTCATCGACGACGCCGTGGCCCGCGTCATGAAGGCCGACGGCGGCTTCATCTGGGCCTGCAAGAACTACGACGGCGACGTGATGAGCGACATGGTGTCCTCGGCCTTCGGGTCGCTGGCCATGATGACCTCGGTGCTCGTGAGCCCGGCCGGCGTCTACGAGTACGAGGCGGCCCACGGCACCGTGCAGCGCCACTACTACAAGCATCTGGAAGGCAAGGAGACTTCCACGAATTCCGTGGCTACCATCTTCGCCTGGTCCGGAGCCCTGCGCAAGCGCGGCGAATTGGACGAGCTGCCCGAGTTGGTGGCTTTCGCCGACCGCTTGGAAGCGGCTACGCTGGACACCATCGAGGCCGGCGAGATGACCGGCGACTTGGCCCGCATCACCACGCTTGAGAACCCCGTGACCCTTTCCACGGGCGACTTCATCAAGGCCATCGCCAAGCGTTTGGCCGCCTAAGGGCCTGCCGCGCTGGCACGAATCGCCGTATGGCCCCTGGCTGCATGAAAGCAGCTGGGGGTCTGCATTTGGTTTTTTGGGAGCGAGAAGAGGTCGATGTAGAGACTGAGATGCATGGCGTGGTGCAGTACGACAATTTGATGTATTCGGTGGTTGGAGGTGGCGAGGGCTATCGCAACTGTCTGTTTGAGCGATCCGTATATCTAGGGTTTTCCGTCTGATCTGCCAAGAGAATGCCACGGTTTGCTCATCCATAAAAAATTATTATTCGAACTTGTATAATTAGACCAAAGCAATTTCCGGTAAAGCTAGTGCATTGTTTGGGGTAAATCTAAGTGGGAAAAGGGGATGGCGTTCCCGCCTCGTCCCGTAAAGTGAGGTGAATATACCCATGGCGCTGGTGTATTTCGCTGATGATGACTTTGACGCTCGCTCTCTTGTGAGAGGATGCCTCTCGCTGGATGGGCACAATGTAAAGTGCTTTGAGACGGGCGAGGCGCTTCTGGGCGAATTCTTAAATAATCGATGCGATCTAGTTATCCTCGATGTCATGATGCCCAGAGTCGATGGTTTTGAAATCCTGAGGAGAATCAGAGGGTTTTCCTCGGTTCCTGTCATATTGCTGACAGCAAAAAACGGAGAGGGCGATTACTTTAGCGGCTTTGCCAAGGGCGCTGATGACTACATCGAAAAGCCTTTCAGGCCAATTCTCCTACGTGGAAAAGTACATGCGCTGCTTTCTCGGATTCAATTATCAGCAAGTGAGAAAACCGTTGCCAGCCGACTGAAAAACATGACTTGTGTTGACCTCAGATTTTCGGGTAACAATACCACATTTTACATCAACGACAGACACTTTAGGCTCACTCCTGTCGAAGGTAAGTACCTCCATTTTATGATGGAGCGGTTTAACACTCCTGTTGCGCGAGAAGATATTTTGAAAGGCGTATGGGGCTTGGAGAAGTCGAGCAGCAGGGTGGTTGATGAGACGAATCGCCGTATAAGAATAAAGCTCACAGAAGAAGGAGCTCATGTAGTTCTTGAAAGTATCTGGGGGTATGGGTACATCTTAAAGGAAAAGGAGTGATTGTCGCCATGTGCGTCTTGAATCGCCTTTCCTGGAGGCAGTGCTTAAGGATCGTAATTCGTTCGATCGGAGCAGGGGCAGCCCTTTTTCTTGTCTGCGCTCTCGCGCTTGAATTTACGATAGGGGCAAATGCCGGTAGGGCGTTGCGCGAGTACTACGATGATTCTGCCGACTCTATCATACGACCCCCGATACCGGTATATGAGCTCGCGGTGTCCAAGGATCGTACTTATCCGGGGCCCTTTCTTTTCGACGTATTCATCAATTCGTCTTACTGTTCGACCCCAGAAGCTCAGTCATCGGAAGCCGTGGGAACGAGCGTTTTCCATTTCTTTAATTGGGAATATGATGGATATTGCCTTCCAATGGGAAGAAACGAGGTCGGTGACGAGATTCTCTGTTTTGTCGACATGACCTTCGCTCGTTTTGCAACTCTTTCTTCATGTGGTTTAGCTTGTCTTCTCCTAACTATAGTGATAGGCGTACTGCAATTAAGAAGCGAGCAGTATTCCATTCGCCGTGATCGAATCGATGAAAACCTGGAGGCGGCTTTTGCCAACGCATCCCATGAATTGAAGACACCGTTAATGGCTATCCGTGGATATGTGGATGCCTTGCAATGTCATGCTATTGACGAGGACTTTGCTCTGGCAAGGATTGCCGCGGCATCAGAGCGAATGTATGAGATGATTGATGGTATATTGAGGATTAGTCGTTTGGATTCGGGTCTGAAAAAACCTGTGCTTGCCATGTGGGATGTGAGGGAAATTATCTATGACGAGGCTCGCATGATCGAGGAAGATTGCAGAAAAGATGGCGTAGACCTTATCATGGATCTGCCTCGCCCGCTGTGGTTTCCCTGCGATCGAGCGATGATATCGACGATAGTTCTCAATATTCTGAGCAATGCTTGTCGTCATGCGGAAAATTTCATTCACATTTCTGAGGGTAATTCAGTAAATGGCGAGATTGAATTATTTATCGACAATGACGGACATCCTCCTTCACAGAGTACGGTTGCCCACGCTTTTGACCGGTTTTATAAAGGAGACGGCGGAAACACAGGTATTGGGCTCGCCCTTTCGAAGGAATACGTTGAGTTAATGGGCGGAGAAATAGAGATTCAACCTTTGAGTCGAGGGACTCGAATCCGGATAAGGTTGTAGTTGGTTCATGACGGTTAGTTGCGGGGAGCAACAATGCCAACAAAATGCCAAAGTTTATGGTTGAGGTAATAAGTCTCCAAGTAAAGACAGTAGACTTATCCTTGCTTCGGAGCAACACCTGACAGATCCTTATCTAGGAGGTCGACATGACCAATTTAGATGGTAATGTAAGGCTGACTCATCCAAATCTTTCACGGCGTTCCTTCATCGCGACATCTGCCCTTGTGGTCTCAGGACTGCTTGTGAACCCCTCTTCAGCATTGGCCGATGCGAGTGCGGGTGAAGACTATTCCGAACTCTTCAAGTACATGACAGAGGCGGGAATTTTCGACTTCTCTGGTCTTTCTGAAGAGGAAATCAACCGAATGCTCCTTCTTCAGGCACAGTACGAATCGTCGCAGTTGCTTTTGACGCTCGATGTTGACGGGAGTGCGCAACAGAGCATTGCTAGGGCTCGACCCGGCTACAGCAATGTCTACTCAAGTCCTGTGAAGAAGAGCTCTGGATTTCGTGATGTTGGAAACCAGCCACGGGATGGATTTAGCTACAACACTTCAGGCTCTTCGGTGACAGTTTTGACAAGCGGTGGCCCGAGTATCAGCTTGGCATTTGGATTCCCCGCACCTTGGGGGACGATCACCATCGGGGTTTCGTTTGCCACCTACAGAAGTGGGGCGGTCGGTGGATACAACGTGGGTATTCCGGGCGACGGCAAAAGGTATAAGGTGCAGGCGAATATTGTATATGAATCAACACCTTATACCGTTTACTATACGGACTCCGCTGGGAAGAAAAGCGTATATAAAAGAACGCACACAACTCCAAGTATAGTCGGACGAGATTTTCGTGCGTATCGCATCTAATGTCGGTTCGACTGCCTAGGGGCCTGCTGAACAGAATAAATGGCAAAATACGACGTTCCGTCGGATGATCGGACGGCCTTCCTACCGTAAGATAGGGAGGCCGTCTCTATGGAGGCGGCCTGCTGTTGTGTGACCTGCGGGCCTTGCGCCCGCCTGAGGGAAGGGGAATGGAATGGGACGCATCGAGCTGTCCATCTACACGCCTCATTACGTGCCGACCGGCACCGAAATTGCCGTTATCGAGACTGCCAAGGGCACCGTGCGCGCGGAGCTGTTCGGGTGCGAGGTGCCCGTTACCGTGGGGAACTTCATCGAGCTGGCCGCCAAGGGCTTCTACGACAACCTGAAGTTCCACGCGAAGAAGCCCGGTTCCGTGGTGCTCGGCGGTTGCCCCACCACCCGTTCCATGGGTCCGGCCCAGGTGCTGGCCGCCGCCCAAGGGGTCATCCGCGGCATGCACCCCGGCACCGGGGACGCCCGCTACACCATCATCGACGAGTGGGAGGGCAACCCGAGAAACGTGCACCGGTTCGGGAGCCTGTGCATGGCCCACAAGTCGGCGCCGAACTCCGGCAGCTGCCAGTTCTACTTCTCGTTGGGCGAGCAGCCCGAGTTCGACGACCAGTACACTGTGTTCGGCCAGGTAGTGGAAGGGCTCGAGGTGATCGAGAGCTTGGCCATCGGCGATGCCATCAAGTCCGTTGCCATCGAGGGGGCCAACGAGGAGGCCCTGGCCGCGGCCATCGCCCAGGATACGCCGCGACCGCCCACGCCCCAGGAGGCCCTGGCCGCCATCGAGGCTGAGCGCGCCGAACGGGCTGCCGCCAAGGCCGCCGCTGCTGCCGAGGTTGCGGAAGCTGCGGAATAGGCCGCCCGTCGCGGACATAACGGGACGCCCCGTAGGGCAAGGGCCGTGCCCTTGCCGTTCAACCGGCCGGAACATTCCGGATCGCGCGAGCGGCGAGGGCGCGGCCCTTGGGTTTGTTGGGATGTTCCCTACCCCTCGTGGCTTTCCACGAGGTCGATGAGCTCTTGCTGCTTGTGCACGTCGAGCTTGCGGTAGATGTTCTCGATGTGGGTGCGGGCCGTGCCCTGGGCGATGTGCAGGTCGCGGGCGATGATGGCCAGGGTGCGCCCGTAGGCCAAAAGCACGATGACCTCGCTCTCGCGCGGGGTGAGCCCGAAGTCGCGGGCCACGGCGGCGCAGTGCTGTTCGATGCGGCCCGGAGCCGTTGTACCCTCTTCCGCCGTCGGTGCGGCCTCGCCGGCCGCCGCATCGGCCTGGGCAGCTTCCTCGGCCTTTTCCCCATGGCCCTCGCGGCGCGACAGTTGGGCCACGGTGCCCTCGGGCAGCACGAGGAATGCCACGATTACCAGGCAGAGGATGGCGGCCATGGCCACCACATTGGCCTGGAGGTTCCCGCCCACAAGCAGGCTGTTCACCACGTGGCTCGCCGCATTGCCGAGGGCCATGCCGCAGAACATGAAGGCCACGCCCAGACCGAAGATGTACAGGGCGTTCTCGTTGCGCCGCCGAGCGGCGTCCACGAACAGCACCCAGGTGAGGATGTCGAAGAACTCGTAGCCCACGTTGATGATGAGCAGCGATATGGCCGCGTGGGTGTCGAACAGCAGGGCGATGGCCACGTAGCCCGCCACCATGATGGGCAGCGAGAGCCGGTAGATGAGCGTGGGGTTGAAGCGCTCCCGCACCTTCGCCACGATGGCGAAGAAGGCCACTCCCACCACCACGAGGGCGAAGATGGGGCTGCCGCCGAGGAAGGAGAGGGGGTCGTCGCCCTGGTTCATGGTGTCGAACATGCGGCAGAGCAGCGAGAAGGCCATGATGGAGAACATGAGCTTGCCCACGCCGAGGGGCATGCGGCTGCCCGCCCGCAACCCCAGGGATCTTCCGACGGCCGGGGCCGCGGGCGCCGGGGCGGCTGCCGGGGCCGGGCCGGCGGCCTCGTTGTTCTTCGAGGGCCGCCCCATGAGCTCGTGCCAGGGGTGCCCCGTGCGCCCGGCATGGAAGGCCAGCAGGGCGAAGGAGAGCAGGGGCACCACGATAAACCCCATGAAGCTCGTCTGGCTGGCGGACAGGGCCGCCATGATGGCCGTGACGATGGCCGCCACCGGCGAGGCGAAGGCGGCGAACTGCACCGAGTGGTGGGAGAAGCGGTCGCCCCAGAGCACCTGGAGGGGCCCCGCGCCGATGCCGCCGGCCACAAAGCCGCACACCATGAGGGCCTCGCTGTTGGTGCGCACGGCCAGGGGGATGAGCACGCCGCTGGCCAGAAGGGCCGCGGGCGTGATCTTGAAGAGCAGCCCGCGCACGGCCGCGATGGCCGCGCCGCCCCGGCGGCACACGAGGGCCACGGCCGCAGAGCACAGGGCTCCGGCGGCCAGATACACCCAGTGGGTGGGAGAGGCGGCCGGAAAGGCAAGGGGCGCTCCCAGACAGAAGACGATCCAGGCGCGGCACAGACCGAAGCCCAGCACGATGATGAGGAAGTCCAGAATGGCCGAATCGCCCACAGCGCCCAGACTGCCGCGCCCCGTCCGCTCCTCGGGCTCTGGCATTGCCGATGCGGGAGACGCGCCGGCGTTTGCGGCCCCTGCGGTCTTGTCGGTTGCGGCTGCTGCGGTCTCGGTATGCTCACGCGCGTGCGTATATGCTGACACGGGCTCCCCTCCCAGGCTGTGTCGTCTGCGGCGGCGAATAGGTGCGGCCCATTCGCCCGTCTCTGTGCTTCCGATCATAGCCGAACAGGGGGGTTTACGCCTATCGGATGCATAATCCTAGACGCTCTGAGCAGGGAAATCATCCCCGTCATCCGAAAAATTTTCCAAAAATCCGACGGATGCTCAGATGTGCGGCGCTCCCGTTATCCGTAACCTGTTGCCTCGCAAACGCGGAGAAGCGCCGCAAGGGGAGGGGCCTGCCGACCACGGCGGGCAGCTTTCGGGAAGGTTCTCGGGAGTGCCCTTGGGCATCCGCATAACCAGAGGAGGAAGGATCTTTCCATGAAGAAAGACGCGAATCTCGGCGTATCCCGCCGCTCGTTCCTGAAGGGCGCGGGCCTTGCCGCGGCCGCCATGGCGGGCACTGCGGCTCTGGCCGGCTGCTCCACCGAGGGCGGCGCCGACAGCCTCGCCAACACGGGCGACTGGATGCCGGCCAACTGGGACTACGAGTGCGACCTGCTTGTCATCGGCTACGGCGGCGCCGGCATGTGGGCGTCCCTCATCGGCGCCGACGAGTGCGGCCAGCAGGTGCTCGTGCTGGAGAAGGCCCCCGAGCGCGGCGGCGGAAACAGCTCCATCAACAACGGCGAGTGGACCATCGTGGAGGAAGGCGACAAGCAGCGCTTCAAGGACTACATCCGCGCCTTCACCAAGGGCAAGACCCCCGATCCGATGATCGAGGCCTGGGTCGAGGAGTGCGCGCGCAACACCGAGTACGCCGACAAGTACGGCATGACCTACGAAGTGGTGGAGCAGGCGCTCGCCGGTGCCATCCCCGAGTACTTCTTCCTGGACGACAACGCCTACGAGGGCTCCTGCAAGCTGTCCTCCGTCGACGGCTTCGGCATGCTGTCCTTCCACGAGCTGGACGCCCAGCGCGAGGCCCTCGGCATCGAGGTGCTGTTCGACTGCCATGACGAGCGCCTCATCCAGAACCCCCAGACCAAGGAGATCGTGGGCGCCTACACCATGATCGGCGACGAGGAGAAGACCGTGAAGGCGCGCAAGGGCGTCATCATGACCCTCGGCGGCTTCGAGTTCAACGAGGAGCTGAAGAACGAGTACCTCAAGTGCTCTCCCTTCAAGTTCGAGGGCTGGCGTTTCAACACCGGCGACGGCATCAAGATGGTGGAGGACGTGGGAGCGAAGCTGTGGCACATGGATATGGCCATCTCCATGTACTCCATGTGGACCCGCGATCCCGAGTACGACTTCTCCATCCTGTACTTCATGCCCGGCTTCAGCTACTTCAACGTGAACCGCCT
>NZ_JBQIIT010000024.1:0-25661 GCF_056795635.1 Adlercreutzia sp.
ACGGGACGGCTGATGAACGTTCAGTTCTTGGAAAAGTACGATACCTGGCTGAAGTCTCAGACGAAAGAAGCGACTTGACATACATAGGAGCTTCGAGTTCTTCCACTACAGGGACTGGGAGGGCGTCACGCTGGCGGGGTTCGCCGACCGCCTGGACGCCTACCTGCGGTACTGTCGCGCCGGACGCATCAAGAGGTCGCTCGGATGGATGAGCCCCGACGAGTACCGCGCCTCGCTGGGATACGCCGTCTAGGAGGTACGAAAAAACGTCCGCACCCCCTAGTTTTGTTTCCGAAGGGGCAGATTTTGTTGCGGTAAACTCCGCGAAGTAGATGCACGAGGGGCAATGGGGGCGGCATAAGGCGTTATACGGCCAATTCGCTATGAAGTTGACCAGGTGTTTCTCAAATAGGGAGTTTCCTCCCGTACGAGCAAGGCAGCACCGGAGTCTATCTCGCGGAGTTTACTGCGCAAAATCGGCGTAATGACAAGCGCAGCCGCTCGAAACACGGTCTTTCGGAAACGCGCCCCTCTCCCGTGCGGTTTATTCTCGGACGGTTATAATAGAGCGCGGAAATGTGGCGCAGCGCGCCCGGGTTGGCGTGCTTGGCCGCGCGAGCGCTTGAGGAGGAGAAAGGGAACCGACGTGAAGGACATGATCTCGCTGGAGGAGGCCCGTGCGCTCGTGTGCGGGGCCGTGGAGCCGATGGCCGTGGAAACCGTGGGGCTGCTGGAGGCCGTGGGCCGGGTGGCCGCCGCCGATCTGACGAGCGACATCGACGTGTCCCCCTTCGCCCACTCGGCCATGGACGGCTTCGCCCTGCGGGCCGCCGAGATCGAGGGCGCTACGGAGGAGGTGCCCGTGGCCCTGCGCGTGATCGCCGAGATCGGCGCCGGGGATGTGTTCGAGGGCTCCATCGGGGCGGGGGAGTGCGTGCGCATCATGACCGGCGCCTGCCTGCCCGACGATGCCGACGCCGTGGTGAAATACGAGATCGTGGGGGTGGTGGAAGGCGACGGGCATACAGGCTCGCTCGTGTCCTTCGCGGCTCCGACGAAGGTGGGCTCCAACGTGCGCCCCGCCGGCGAGGAGGCTCGGGCCGGCGAGGTCGTCGTGCGCGCGGGCGAGGTCATCGGCGCGGCGGGCGTGGGCTTTCTGGCCGGCTGCGGCGTGCTGGAGGTGCCGGTGCGCCGGCGCCCCCGGGTGGCCGTCATCGCCACGGGCAGCGAGCTCGTACCCCCCGCCGAGGTGCCCGGCCCCGGCAAGATCCGCAATTCCAACAGCTACGCCATGGCTGCCTGCGCGAGCCGGGCCGGGGCGGTGCCCCATATCCTGCCCATCGTGGAGGACACCTACGAGGCCCTGCGCGAGGCCGTGGCCGCGGCCACCCAGGAGTACGACTTCGTGGTGACCACGGGCGGGGCGGCCAACGGCGACTACGATTTCATCAAGCCCGTGGTGGCCGATCTGGGCGAGCTGCTCATGGCCACGGTGAACATGCGCCCGGGCAAGGCCCAGACCTTCGGGCTGGTGAACGGCACGCCAGTCTTCGGCCTGCCGGGCAATCCGGCCGCGGCTTACGTGGGCTTCGAGCTGATCATCCGCCCGGCTCTGCGCGCCATGCAGGGCTACCGTTTCCTCGATCATCCGGTGGTGCGGGCCCGGCTCACCCAGAACGAGAAGAACCGCGACCCGCGCCGCATCTTCCTGCGCGGCACCCTCACCCGCGGCGCTGACGGTGCCTTCGAGGTGACGCCGGCCAAGAACCAGAGCTCGGGCCTGTTCGGGCCCATCCAGAAGACCAACTGCATGGCCGTGCTGCCCGAGGGCAGCGAGCCCCAGCCGGCCGGAACCATGGTAGACTGCATCCTGCTGGATGTGCCGGAAGAGGTGTGCCTGTAGGGTTCGCCCAGCCCGGCATCTGCGGAAAGGAATTTCATGACCATCAAGTTCGCTATCATCACCTGCTCGGATACCCGCACGCTGGCCACCGACGAGGCGGGGGCTAAGCTGGAAGAGCTGATCGCCGCGGAGGGCTGGGAGTGCATCCGCCGCGTCGTGGAGAAGGACGAGCGTCCGTTTATCGCTGGGGCGCTGCTGGACGCCTGTGACCACACCGATGCCGACGTGGTGCTCACCTGCGGCGGCAGCGGCCTCTCGCTGCGGGACGTGACCCCCGAGGCCACCCGCGACGTGGCCGACCGCGAGGTGCCGGGCATTGCCGAGGCCATGCGCGTCCACAGCCTGAAGATCACCCCCTACGCCATGCTGTCCCGGGCCATCTGCGCCCAACGGGGCCGCACCCTCATCATCAACCTGCCCGGTTCCACCAAGGCGGCTACCGAGAACTGGGAGGGCATCGTGGCGGCGTTGCCCCATGCCGTGAAGATGATGGCCGGAGGCGGCCATGACACGCAGAAGAGCCTCTCGGAAAAGCTCTCCGCTGCCGCGGCCCGCGGCGAGCTCGGATAGGGCCGACCGCATTAAGGCGGCCGACCCTCTGTCGTGCCCCCTGTGCCGTGAAGATGCCCCTCGCCCGCCGTTGCGGAGGCCAACAAGCGCTATACTGGAGCGCGATAAGGTAGGCGTTACGTGCGGTTTCGAGGTGGCACTTCATGGCAGAACTTCCCAACGGCTTCACCGGCTTCTCCCGTCGCGATCCGAACTTCGTGTCGGCGGGCGATGCCCTGCGCAGCTCCCGCTACGACGACACGCCCTTTGCGGCTCGCAAGCAGGAGCGCTCTGCGGTTGGCGGCTGGGCACCGGCGGGTTCGGCCGCGGGAGTGTCGGCCCGGGGCGCCGCGGGGCCTATGGCCCCGGCCTCCGATGTGTTGCAGTTCGCCGAGAGCGGCACGGCTCCGGCCGGCCCCCCGCGCTTCGACCCCGACAAGCTCGCCCATATTCCCGAGACCGATCGGCGCTGGTCCTGGGTGGAGATCGACCTGAACGCCATCCGCCACAATGCTTCCACGGTGAAGCATCGTCTGCGCCCCGGCTGTCGACTTATGGCCGTGGTGAAGGCCGATGCCTACGGTCATGGGGCCGTGCAGGTGGCCAAGACGGCTCTGAATTCCGGGGCCGAGTACCTGGGTGTGGCCACGGTGGACGAGGCCATCGCCCTGCGCGAGGCCTACGTGAACGCCCCGGTGCTCGTGCTGGCCGAGCCTCCGGCCACGGCCATCCCGCTGCTTCTGGCCTACAAGATCATGCCGAGCGTCTACACCGCCGAGTTCGCCATCCGCTACGCCGAGGCCGCCGATGCCTTCGGGCTGCGGGCACCGTTCCACCTGAAGGTGAACACGGGCATGAACCGCATCGGCGTGCGCTGGGACGAAGTGGTGGAATTCGCGCGGCAGATCTCGTTCCACCGGGCCCTGGACCTGGAGGGCACCTTCACCCACTTCGCCACGGCCGACTGTCCCGGCACCATCGATTTCGAGCGCCAGGTGAAGCGCTTCGCCGAGGCGGTGAACGCCCTGCGGGCCGCGGGGCTGAACCCGGGCATCGTGCACGCGGCCAATTCCGCGGCGGCCATCCGCTACCCGGAGGTGCAGCTGGATATGGTGCGCCTCGGCATCTCGCTCTACGGCTTCTATCCCTGCCCGGAGGCCTATCCGCTCATCGATTTGAAGCCGGCCATGGCCGTGAAGGCCCGCATCACCGACGTGAAGATCGTGTCCGTCAACGAGGGGGTCAGCTACGGGCTGCACTACCGCAGCCCCGGCTCGGTGAAGATATGCACCCTGCCCATCGGTTATGCCGACGGTTTGCGTCGCGGGCTCTCGAATCGCACTGACGTGCTCCTCGGCGGCCGGCGCTTCCATCAGGCGGGGAACATCTGCATGGACCAGTGCATGTTCGAGGTGAATCTGCGCCAGCGCCTCGGTATCGATCCCCAGATCGGCGACGAGGTGGTCATCGTGGGCGAGCAGGGCGAGGCGGCCATCACCATCGACGAGATGGCCGAGACCCTGGGCACCATCCAGCACGAGGTGGCCATTGGCTTCGGCTGCTCGCGACTGCCTCGAATTTATATCTAAATTCGAGGCCTCGCTGACGTCCTTGGGCGAATCTGTGAGAGAGGATTGTATGTATGGATATGACGAGTTCCCAGACGAATACCGCTCGGCAGCACCCCCATATCCCCCTCGATGAGCTGCGGGCGCAGGTGGCGGCGTGCCGGCAATGCCCGCTGTGCGAGGGGCGCACTCAAACCGTGTTCGGCGTGGGCAACCCCGAGGCACGGGTGCTCATCGTGGGGGAGGCCCCGGGCAAGAACGAGGACTTGCAGGGCGAGCCCTTCGTGGGCGCGGCGGGCAAGTACCTCAACGAGCTGCTGGCCATCGCCGGGCTTGCCCGCGACGAGGTGTTCATCGCCAACGTGCTGAAGTGCCGACCGCCCTCGAATCGTGATCCGCGTCCCGAGGAGATCCAGACCTGTACGCCGTTCCTCCGAGAGCAGACCCGCACTATCGACCCGGAGTTCATCGTCACCCTGGGCAACTTCGCCACGAAGTTCATCCTGAAGACCGATGTGGGCATCACGCGGCTCCACGGCACCTTGCAGCGGGCCGGGCGCTTCAAGGTGTTCCCCATCTTCCACCCGGCTGCCGCCCTCTACGACGGCAGCAAGCGCGAGGCCCTGGAGAACGACTTCACTACGCTGGGGGAGTTGCTGAAGGCTGCTGATTAATCCCGCTAACCCTACAACCAGTTCTTCTTCTTGAAGAACAGGATCATCGTCACGATCATGAGGGCCGCGAGCACGATGATGGTGACGGACATATAGGGCCAGTCGAGCCCCGGCAGTACCGTGAGGTTCATGCCGAACCAGCCGGTGACCAGGGTGAGTGGGGCGAACATCACCGTGACGATGGTGAGGATCTGCATGGTGGAGTTTTGCTTGAGGTCGATTTGGGTCTGATGCAGCTCGCGCAGCTGAAGGCTGTACTCCCGCAGGGTCTCGGCCCGATCGGCCAGGTGGTTCGCGTGGGCAGCCACGTGGCTGAACGCGCGCGCTTCTTCGCGGCTCATCACCTTATTCTCGTTGTCGGCGATCAGATCGGCCATGACGGCGATCTGCTGGTAGTACGAGCCCATGCGCATGGCGGCGCGGCGATAGCCCATGATGGTCTGGGACGATACGGTTTCGCTGTGGTCGAGCATGACCTCCTCGATTTTCTCCATAGCGTCCTCCATGAGGGAGAACCAGGTGAAATCGTCGGCGATGAGCGTCTTCATGAGGGCGTAGAGGCAATGGGACGTGGTGGCCTTGGTGAGGATGCCGCTGGTGGACACCTTCTGCAGCATATCGGCGGCCACGGTACCGTCGTCGATGAAGATGAGCCGGTCGGCGTCGAGATAGAATGACATGCGGTCGGGGTCGGCCGTGGGATCGGTCTTATCGGGCACAGCGAAAGAGCCGATGACGAAGGAGGGGTAGAGCTCCACGAAGTTCATCTCAGCCGGTTCGAGCGCGGCCAGGCCGTTGCGGCCCTCCTGGGAGATGTTGGGCAGGGCGTCGAACTCGTGGGACGTGATGACCTTCACGAGGGGCGGCCGGGGATTCTCGCGGGTGCTGGGGGCGCTGAGAGGCTGGGGCTGGTTCAGTTCGTAGACAATGGCCATCATTTCCTCCTCGCGGCACCGTCGCTTCTGGTTCCCTAGTATAGAATGAGCCGCGCAGTAACCGTTCCCGTGCGGCTATCTGTCACTTGTTTGTGTCCCGGCGTTGCGGCGCTGCGTCCTTCGCGAAGAAAGGTGGTCCTATGGTCTTCGATCCCGTTGCCTGGATCAACACCCCCCGTTGGCAGGCCTCGCGCCTGGGGCTCGAGCGCATGACCGATCTGCTGGAACGCCTGGGCCGTCCCCAGGATGCTCTGCATTTTGTCCACGTGGCGGGCACCAACGGGAAGGGGTCGATCTGCGCCTATCTGGCTCGTATCCTCGAAGCGGCCGGCTATACCGTGGGGCTGTTCACGAGCCCCTATATCCTGCGCTTCGAGGAGCGCATCCGCGTGAACGGCGCCGATATCACCGGCGAGGAGCTGACCCGCGCCGTGGCCGCCGTGCGTCCCGTCGCCGAGGCCATGGAGGCCGCAACGGGGGATCATCCCACGGAGTTCGAGTTGATGGCCGCCGTGGCCCTGGAGCATTTTCGCGCTGCGGCCTGCGATATCGTGGTGCTGGAAGTGGGCCTGGGAGGCCGGCTGGACGCCACTAACGCCATCGACGCCCCCGAGGCGAGCGTCATCGGCCGCATCGGGCTGGACCACACCGACCTTTTGGGCGACAGCCTGGCGGCCATCGCCGGGGAGAAGGCCGGCATCGTGAAGGCCGGGGTCCCGGTGGTCAGCTGGCCCCAGGAGCCCGAGGCCATGGACGTCATCGAGGCCGTGACCGCCGAGCGCGGCTGCGAGCTGCGTTGCCCCGACTTTGCCGACCTGGCGGTGGAGCCGTTGGAGGGGACGGCGTGGGGTGGCACGGTGGCCGACGAGGTTGTGGGAGGGAGTGCGGCGGAGGCAGCGGCCAGCGAAGTTGCGGGAGGAGACGCGGAAGAGACTGCTGATCGTGCGCTGTCGGCAGCGCGGCGCTTCGCCTATCGGGGGGAGGCGTTCGCGACCCAGATGTTGGGCAGTTACCAGCCAGCCAACGCCGCCATGGCCATCGAGGCCGTGGGCGTTCTGCGCGAGCGGGGCTGGTCTATTTCCGAGGCGGCCCTGAAAGAGGGCATCGCCGCGGCCCGCTGGCCCGGGCGCTTCGAGGTGGTGGGCACCTTCCCGCTCACCATCGTGGACGGCGGCCACAATCCCCAGGGAGCCGAGGCCTTGGCCTCGTCGCTCGCGGACTTGCTGGGCGAGGCAGGGCGCAGCTCGGTGCACTTCGCCCTAGGCGTGCTGGCCGACAAAGACTACCCGGCCATGGTGCGTGCCGTGGCGCCCTGGGCCGCCTCGTTCTCGGTGTACGCGCCGGAGAATCCCCGGGCCCTGGCGGCCCACGAGCTGGCTGCATGCGTTCGGGACGTGCTGGCCGAGGAAGTTCGCAGCGGAGCAGCCGTCCCCCGTGGCGGCGCCGTGCCGGTAAGCATGTGCGCCAGCCCAGCCGCCGCCTTTGCCGCCGCGCGGGATGCAGCAGGCTCTGAAGGCGTGGCCGTGGCCTTCGGGACCCTCTACGCCATCGCCGACCTTACGAATGCGTCGGGATGTCGGTAGAGCTTGGGCGTCCCGGTTTCTGAAAGAGGCGGTTTCGCGCAGCAAACTCCGCGAAATAGATACGGGCGCCGTGCCTTCTGGGCAAAACTGCGCCAAACGGGGCGAGGAAGCTGCGGTTTTGCACGAGAAGCAGTTCTATTTGATGCTCTGTGGCTGCGGGGAATCTATTTCGCGGAGTTTGCTGCGCGAAAACAGACTTTTGGAAAACGAAAAGCCCCCGCGGCCGAGGGCCGCGGGGGCTTGGATGCGATGGTGTGTCGCGCGACTTACAGGGAGTCGATGTAGGTCACCAGGTCGCCCACGGTCACGAGGCCCTCCGGCTCGCCGAAGTCGACCTCGCAGGCCTCCTCCAGATCGCAGATGAGCTCGACCATGTCCAGGGAGTCGATGCCGAGGGACTCGAAGGTCGCCTCAGGGGTGACGGTGGCGGGGTCGATGTCGAGATTGCTCTCGAGAACGCCGGCGATGGTGTCGATAGTGGCCATGAACTAATCCTCCTTTTGCGTGAGCAGACCGTAGCCGCCGTCCGTGCGGCGGTACAGGATGTGCACCAGGTTGGTGTCACGATCAGTGTATGCGAAAAAGTCGTGGCCCAACAGATCGATCTGGATGAGCGCCTCATCTTCGGTCATGGGCGTGAACTCCGTCTCCTTGCGACGCACGATCTCGTCATCGGCCAGCTCGTCCATGAGGCGGTCCAGATCCAGCTCGCTCTCGGGGTGGGCGTCCTCGTGGGCATAGTCGACGATGCGCTCCGTGGCGCGGATCTTCTTGTCCAGCACGCGGGTCTTGTACTTGCGCAGTTGGCGGGCAACCTTGGCAGCGGCCACGTCGATGGCGGCGTACATATCCTCTTCGCTCTCTTCCACACGCACGATGTGGCCCTTGATGCGAACGGTGACCTCGCAGATGGCCGGCAGCGGATTGGCCGGGTTCTTCTCAGTGTACAGGACAACTTCCGTGGATACGGCGTCGGCATCGACGGCCTTGATGGCGTTGCCCACCTTCTCCTCGGCATATTGACGAAGGGCGTCGGTGACGGGCATTTTGCGTCCGGACACGGTGATCGTCATGATTCCACCTCTTTAATTCGTGGCCTACAGGTTCGGTTGGCACGCTGGCGCCCCTCTGTCCCGCATCGTTCGCGCGATGGGAGGCAAAGCGACAAACGGCTGCCAACCGGAGTAAACAGCATAGCGCACTTTGCGCCAGAATCGGCGGGCAATTTGAGGTTGCAGGAAAACGTTTCCCGTCCGATGGGCGTCTCCGAGCGCTGCCGCAGCTCAGTATGCGCAGCTCGATCAGATGGGAGCGGCCGGCTTTGCGGGCGGCATCCCAGGAGCGGGTGCTGTCTCGTTAGTTTTGCATGGAGATTGCCGTGACGGTCCCTCAACGGGTCGGTCTTTTGGTCGCCAGTGCGGGGAAAAGCGATACAATAATCGGATATATGCGAGGCCGGCCCGCGCGGCGGCCGAAAACGAGAACCTGAGGACGTGAGCATGGAACCCACCGCGAAGAACCCCGATCCCCACCACATTTTCATCGACGAGGTCCAGGGCCATCAGCGCCGCTGGCTCAAGGTGATCCAGTTTACGAGCTCGTCCACCAAGGCCGCCGCTATCATGCTCGCGGCCGCTATCGTGGCGCTCATCATCGCGAACTCCCCGGCGTTTGAGCCCTTCGAGCAGTTCTGGCACACCCATGTAGTGGTGGGCGTGGGCGGCCTCATCGGCGAGATGTCCCTGGCCCACATCATCAACGACATCTTCATGGCGGTGTTCTTCCTGCTCGTAGGCCTCGAGATCAAGTACGAGATGACCGTCGGCGAGCTGACGAACATCCGCCAGGCGGCCCTGCCCATCATCGCGGCCCTGGGCGGCGTGCTGGCGCCCATCGTCATCTACTCCCTCTTTAATGCCGCCAACCCCGAGACCGCCCACGGTTGGGGCGTGCCCACGGCCACCGACATCGCCTTCGCCCTGGGCATCATGGCGCTGCTCGGCAACCGCGTGCCCAACGGCGTGCGCGTGTTCCTGTCTACTCTGGCCGTAGCCGACGACATCATCGCCATTCTCGTCATCGCCATCTTCTATGGCCAGAGTCCCTCGCTGATGTGGCTGGCCGTGGCCGCGGTGGTGCTCGTGGGGCTCGTGCTGCTCAACCGGGCCCATGTGTACTCCCTTGCCCCCTATCTGCTCATCGGCTGCTTGCTGTGGTTCGCCGTGTTCATGTCCGGCGTGCACTCCACTATTGCCGGCGTGCTCCTGGCCTTCACCATTCCCACCGGGTCCCGCGTCGATCTGCAGAAGTTCATGACCTGGTCGGGCGACCGGGTGCGCGAGGCCCGCGACAGTTTCGTGGAGAGCCAGCCGGTGGTGCTGCAGAAGGACTATATGTTCACCGTGAGCCGCTTATCCAGCGTCGCCAAGCAGGTGGTGCCCCCGGCCACGCGCCTGGAGCACATGCTGTATCCCTGGGTGTACTTCGCCGTGTTGCCCCTGTTCGCGCTGACCAACGCCGATGTGAGCTTCCTCGGCGGAGACGTGCTGGCCATGGTGTCCAGCCCGGTATTCTTCGGCGTGTTCTTCGGTCTTCTGCTCGGCAAGCCCATCGGCATTCTGCTGTTCAGCTTCCTGACCGTGAAGTTCAAGATCGCCAATCTGCCCGACCATGTGAACTGGATCCATATGCTGGGCGCCGGCATCCTGGGCGGCGTGGGCTTCACCATGGCCATCTTCGTGGCGAATCTGGCCTTCCCCGAGGCCGTGCTCATCGCCGATGCGAAGATCGGCATTCTGTCGGCATCGCTTCTGGCCGGCGTCATCGGCTTCGTGTTCCTGTTCATGCAGGCCAAGGCTGCCGAGCGGGCCGGTATTTCCTATGTGTCGGCCTCCCTTGATGACGTGGTGCGCCAGACGACCGGGGAGGAGGCCGCCGAGGTGGCCGACGACCTGGTGCTCGCCTGCGGCGACGAGGACGTGGTGGACGACGTGCGCGAGGTGCTTCACGCCGAGGGCGGCGTGGCCGAGTTCGTCATCCACGAGACGGCCCGCGCCGAGGCCGAAGCCGAGGAGGCCGAGGACGTGACCGGCACTCGGCCGTAGGGCGCATCATATCCAGTGCTCGCTAGCGAGGGCGCTCCTGCGGGGGCGCCCTCTTCTTGTTTTCGGAGGCTCTCGGCGCGCACCCGGAGAAGTTCGCTCTTGACCAAAATACCCCTAGGGGGTATAAAGCGAGAGAACGAGAACAGGTGAGCGAAGGAGCTTGAATGGAAGAGAAGGACGAGGTCCGGGCCGAGGCTGCGGTGGCCGAGCCGGCCCAGGGATGCTCATGCCGTCATAAGGCCACGCCGCGGTCCGAGGCGCTGCAGGCCGACGTGCAGAAGAGGCTGAACCGCGCCATCGGGCAGCTGAACGGGGTGAAGGCCATGGTTCAGGACAACCGCTACTGCGGGGACGTGCTCACCCAGCTGGCGGCGGCCGAGTCGGCGGTGCGGCGCGTGTCGGAGATGCTTCTGGCCGAGCATATGCGCACCTGCGTGGTGGATGAGGTGCGCGCGGGCAACGACGAGGTAATCGATGAGGTCATGGCGCTCATGCGGCGCTTCTCGAAGTAGGAGGCATTCATGGAGACTCAACGTTTGGCCGTGGCCGTCATGCACTGCCAGAAGTGCGTGGCGAACGTGACGCGGCACTACGAGGACGTGCCGGGCGTAGCGGCTGTGGCGGTGGATCTGGCCGGCCAGAGCGCCGAGGTGACCTACGACGCGGGTCGGGTCACCGTGGACGATCTGCTGCACGTCCTCGACGACACCAACTTCAAGGTAGCCGTCATGCCCGAGACGGGCCCGCATCCCTTCGCGGCCGAGATTGCCGCCGATGAGGCCGAGAAGGCGGCGAAGAAGGCAGCGGAGGCCGCGGGGCCGAAGGCGGGGGAGAGCGCGGGGAAGGACGCGGAGGCGCCTGTGGCGGCCGCGGCGGGCGGCGGCGAAAGGACACCCGCTGCGGACGACGGCGGCCCGACGGAGGCCTCTATCCGCCTGGCCATCGAGGGCATGCACTGCGCGAACTGCGCCGCCTCCATTGAGAGCCATTACCGCAAGACCCCCGGCGTGGTGGATGTGGCCGTGAACCTGGCGAACAACACCGGGCGCGTGGTGTTCGACCCGGCCCAAGCCAGCGTGGACGACATGCTCGCCGTGTTCGACAGCCTCGCCTTCACCGCCGAGCTCATTCCCGACGACGCGCCCTTGGTGGACGAGAGGCGCCGCGCCCGCGAGGCCGCCCGGGCCAAGCGCGACCGCAAGGTGTTCGGACTGTCGGCGGCGCTCACGGTGATTATCGTGGCCATCGGCATGATTCCCGGCTGGCACATGGGGGCGGGCGAGGTTCTGGCGCGGCTGTTCACGGCCGAACCCAGCCACGTTCAGGCTATGTTCGCGGCGAATATCCTGCTGCTGGCACTCACGCTGCCGGTGCAGTTCGGCTGCGGCGCGCGCTTCTACAAGGGGGCGTGGGGCTCGCTCAAGGGCGGCTCGGCGAACATGGACGTGCTCGTGGCGCTCGGCACCTCCATCGCGTTTTTATTCTCGCTGTGGATCACGTTTTTGCCGGTGGCGACGGGCGATTGGGAAAGCCGCGAGGCGCTCGCAGTCAACGACGGCATGCCCTACTTCGAGACCTGCGCCATGCTCATTACCTTCGTGCTGCTCGGCAAGATGCTGGAGAGCCGCGCCAAGGGCGCCACGAATGCGGCCATCGAGTCGCTCATGAACCTGACGCCGCCCACCGCTCGCGTCGTGCGTGGCGGCGAGGAGCGCGAGGTGCCGCTGGCCCAGGTGGTTGCCGGCGACACGGTGCTCGTGCGCCCCGGCGAGAAGGTGCCCGTGGACGGCGTGGTCGTCGAGGGGGCCACCGAGGTGGACGAGTCCATGCTCACCGGCGAGACGCTGCCGGTGGTGAAGGTGGCGGGCGACGGAGTCACGGGCGGCACCCAGAACACCACCGGTTCGGTGACGGTGCGCGCCCTGCGCGTGGGGGCCGATTCCACGCTGGCCCGCATCGTACGTGCCGTGGAAGATGCCCAGGGCACGAAGGCCCCCATTCAGCGCATCGCCGACCGCATCGCAGCCGTGTTCGTGCCGGCTATCCTGATCCTCGCGCTCGTGGTGTTCTGCGCGTGGTTCTTCATGGCGCCCGCTGATTCCGATGGGCGTCTCGCCCAGGCGCTCATGCCGGCCATCGCCGTTATCTGCGTGGCCTGTCCCTGCGCGCTCGGCCTGGCCACACCCACGGCGCTGACGGTGGGCATGGGGCGCGGCGCGCAGCTCGGCGTGCTCATCAAGGACGGTACGGTGCTCGAGACCATGGGTAACCTCACGGCAGCCGTGTTCGACAAGACCGGCACGCTCACGGTGGGCGAGCCTGTGGTCGTGGCCTGTGACGTGCCCGATGATGCCCTGCGCCTGGCCGCCGCCCTGGAGGCGAAGAGCGAGCACCCCCTGGCTCGGGCCGTCGTGGCCTTCGCGGGCGGGCGCGGCTTGGCGCCGCTGCCTGCGGCCGAGTCCTTCGAGGCCGTTGTCGGCGAGGGCGTGCGCGGCGTGGTGGAGGGCCGCGAGGTGTTCGTCGGCGTCGGGAAGGCCGCCGGCGACGGGGCCGGGGCCACAGGCTCGCTCGTGGCCATCGACGGCGCGGCGCGCGGCCGCATCCAGTTCCGCGACGAGCCCAAGCCGGACGCGGCGGCCACGGTGCGCGAGCTGAGCGGCGACTTCGCCGTGACCTCCTACATGGTCACCGGCGACGCGGCGCCCACGGCCCGGGCCATCGCCGAGGAGGTGGGCATCGCGTCCGCCCACGTGTTCGCCGGCGTGAAGCCGCTCGAGAAGGCCGACTGCGTGCGCGCCGTGCGGAGCGCCGTCGACGTCTCCATGCTCGGCAACGCCGCTGCCGAGGCCCGCAGCACCGAGAAGGACAACGAGCGCCTTCTGAAAGAGGAAGTGGCTGATCCGGCCCTCATGGCGTCCTCCGATCCGAGCATGGGCATTACCGAGGAGCCTCTACCCCTCGAGTCCCCGGCAGATGCCGCTCAGGAGGTGGTTGCCGGCACGAAGGCCGTCGTGGCCTTCGTGGGCGACGGCATCAACGATGCCCCGGCGCTCGCGGCCGCCGATATCGGCGTGGCCATGGCCTCGGGCACCGATGTGGCGCTCGATGCCGGAAGCGTGGTGCTCATGCGCAACCGTCTGTCCGACCTCGTCGTGGCCCTGCGTCTGTCGAAGGCCACCATGCGCAAGATCAAGCAGAACCTGTTCTGGGCGCTCATCTACAACTGCATCATGATCCCGCTGGCCGCCGTGGGCATCCTCGCCCCGGCCCTGGCCGGTGCCGCCATGGCCCTGTCCAGCGTGAGCGTCGTCAGCAACTCCCTTCTCCTGAAGCGCTTCAAATAGCGCTATACTTTGCCCTATGCGAAAAGTGCGGGCGGGAAGGCCCGGGGAAATAGAAAGGCGTTCCATGGAAACTGCTGCGATTATCCTGGCGGCGGGGGCCGGTACCCGCATGAAGTCGAAGAAGCCGAAGGTGGCCCACGAGGTGCTAGGCCGGCCCCTCGTGCAGTGGGCGGTGTGCGCCGCCGAGGAGGCCGGCGCCGACCGGGTCATCGCCGTGGTGGGCCACGGCCGCGAGGCGGTCATTCCTCTAGTAGAGGGCCGAGCCGAGGTGGCCGTGCAGACCTCCCAGCGCGGCACGGCCGACGCGGTGCTGGCCGCCGCCGACGCCCTGGCCGATTTCGACGGCGCCGTGGTGGTGCTCTCCGGCGACAGCCCGCTCATTCGCCCCGAGACCATCCGCGAGATGTGCGCGCTGCGCGCCGAGCATGATGCCGCGGTGGTGGTGCTCACCATGGATCTGACCAACCCCTTCGGCTATGGCCGCATCGTGCGCGACGGGGCTGGCGAGGTGGAGCGCATCGTGGAGCAGAAGGACGCCACGGCCGAAGAGGCCGCCATCACCGAGTGCAATTCGGGCTTCTACTGCTTCGACGGCCGTGCCCTGTTCGAGGCTCTGGCCCAGGTGGGATCTGACAACGCCCAGGGAGAGTTCTACCTTACCGATGTGCTGGCCATAAGTCGTGCGGCCGGACGTCCTGTGCTCGCCTACAAGACCGATGACGCCGAGCAATGCTTGGGCGTGAACTCCCGCGGCCAGCTGGCCGAGGCGACCCGGGTCATGCAGCGGCGCATCAACGAGGGGCACATGGCCGCCGGCGTCACGATGTGGGATCCGGCCACCACCTACATCGGCCCCGAGGTGGAAATCGCCCCCGACGTGGAGCTTCTGCCCAACGTCATGCTGCTGGGGAAGACGGTTGTCGGCGAGGACAGCGTCGTGGGCCCGAACAGTCGCCTGACCGACACGCGTGTCGGCCGCGGCTGCCGCATCGATGAGACCGTGGCCGTGGAAGCGCTCATCGACGACGGCGCCACAACCGGCCCGCGCGCCTACCTGCGCCCGGCGGCCCACCTGTGCGAGGGCGCCAAGGCCGGCACCCATGTGGAGATCAAGAAATCCACCATCGGCAAGGGCTCGAAGGTGCCGCATCTGTCCTACATCGGCGACACCACCATGGGGGAGGGCGTGAACATCGGCGCCGGCTCCATCACCTGCAACTACGACGGTGTGAACAAGCACGCCACCGTCATCGAGGACGGCGCCTTCATCGGCTCGGACACCATGATGGTGGCGCCGGTGACCATCGGTGCCGGGGCGCTTGTGGGCGCCGGCTCCACCATCACCAAGGACGTGGCCGCAGGCGCGCTCGCCCTCGGCCGCGCCAAGCAGTCCGAGATCGCCGGCTGGGTGGCCGCCCACCCCATCGAGAAGAAGAAATAGCGCGCAGCCCTTTTTTGCAGCGCGAAGCGCCCAGGTGGCATTCTCGCCATCCGGGCGCTTCTTTCGTTGGCTGGGTCCTAGGCCAGGACCGCTTGGGCGGCGTTCTTGCCGGCCCATCGGCCGGAGGTGTAGGCGTAATTCAGCCCACAGCCACCGGCCGGATAGTCGTCGTAGATGAAGGTTCCGCAGCTCACCTCGCCGACGGCGTACAGGTTCTCGATGATCTCGCCCTGCTCGTCGAGCACCTGAAAATCGGTGTTCACGTGGTAGCCGCCGAAGCTGCCGTGGGTGCAGACCCCCATGCTGAGCACGTAGAAGGGGCCTTCGGTCAGCGCGACGAGGTTCTCCTGCTTCTTGTTGAACTCGCTGTCGCTGCCCGCGGCGGCCATGGCGTTGTAGGCAGTGAGCTGCGCCTCCACCGCTGCGCCGTCAAGCCCCAGGTCCTCGGCGGCCGCCGCCACCGTGTCGCCTTGGGAAAAGTAGCCGCGCTCGAGCCCCATCTCGAAGCAGTTGGCCAGATGTTCGTCGAGGGCGTCCACCATGGCCTGGTCGTAGACGGCGTAGAAGATCTGGTCGGGGAAGTGAGAGACGGTGTAGTAGATGTCGTGGGTCTGGCCGTCCTCGTTCACGAAGCGCTTTCCCGAGGAGTCGATCCACATCGCCTTCTTGTCGATGAGCTTCGACTGACCGGCCTCCACGGGGCAGGCGAGGATGCCGTTGGTGCCGCCGTGGCCGATGTAGGCCGCCCCGATGTCGAGTCCCATCTGCAGGCCCTCGCCGGTGCAGCCCTCGCCCACCTCGGTGTAGACGCCCTGGTAGTCGGGGCAGTACTCGTTGATCATCTCGACGTTGCGGCAGAAGCCGCCCGTGGCGATGATGGTGCGCTTGGCATCGATCTGCACCCGCTTCCCGGAGGGACGGGCCGCCATGACGCCCTCTATCTTTCCGTCGGGTCCCACGATAAGGGACTCGGCCGCCGTGTTGAATACGAAGCGCACCCCGGCCTCTTGCGCCCGCTTGTTCATGATCTCGAGGGCAACCTCGTCGCGGTCGTCGATGTTGTGGCCGCGGGGCACGGTGTCGGAGCCCTTCTTCGAGACCTTCTCCTTGAACGGCACGCCCAGCTCCTCGGAGAGCCAGTCGATGGTCTCGCCGAAATGCTCGGCGCAGAATTGCTGCATGTCGGGGTCGAGCTTGTCGCCCCCACGGGTCATGAAGTACTCGAGAAGACCATCGGGCGTATCCTCGATGCCGGCGGCCTCTTGCAGCTTCGTGCCGGCGCCGTAGAGTGTTCCGATGGCCAGGGAGCTGGAAGCAGCCAGGCCGCTGCCGCCGTGCTTTTCCAGCAGCACCGTGTCGGCTCCGGAAAGCGCCGCCTCGGCGGCGGCCGTGGTGCCGGAGGCACCGCTGCCGATCACCAGCACGTCGCAGGAGATGGTCTCGTCCGCCTTATCGGTGGGAGTAGTGCGCGGGGCGCATCCGGCAAGTCCGGCGGCAAGGGCGCCGACGGCGGTGAGGGCGACAAAGGAACGGCGGGACATCGGGTTGGTCTGGAACATGGTTTCCTCCTCCTTGGGCGTGGGTTTCGCAGATCCCGGCCCCTTGGGCCAAGGGGGAGGGGCCGTCGGGCCGGGCTGTGGCTCCATGGTAGGGTTCCTCCCGCGGGCAAGCGGGTAATTAAAGCGGGTAGTTTCACGGGAGTTGAGAAGATGTACCCGAAACGGGTAATATGGTTCCAGCACGTAAATGGGGCCTTTTCGCGATGGGAGGGGGTGGCTATGGAAGACGGGAACACGGGTCGCGACGGTGCGGCGCTGCTGCGTCGTGCCCTGGGATCGCCGCTGTTGCTCAGCCTGCTGGGGCTTGCGGCGACGCGCGTATGGCTGCAATGCAACATGTTCGGCTCCTACGCCCAAAGCGATGACGGCATCGTGTCCGTCGTGAGCAACGCATTCTATGGCGGCACGATGGTCGTTGCGGCTCTGATAGCGCATTTCCGGCGTCCGAGTGCCGCCGCGGAGCGCGCGATGGGTCCGCTTTCGTTTCTCGTCATGACCGTAGCCACTCTGGTTATCATCGCGGGCAAAGAATCGGGCGTGCACGGAACGGTCATCGGGGGCGCTGTCATCGCCGGCATCGGAGGCGCTGTTGGCGGGGGTATGTGGACGGTGGTCTACCGACGTCTTCCCCTCACTCAGGCGGTGCTTTACGGTTTCGCCTCGTTGGGCTTGGGCTCTCTGGGCGGTCTCGCCTTCAGCTTCCTGCCGAACCTCGCGAGCTATGTGGCCTCGGCCTTCATGCCGGCCGTGGCGTTGCTCGGATTCCAGCAGAGCCTCAAAATCCCCGAGGTGCCTCCGGCCGCCGGCGCGGTGTACGACCGCGAGCCCGGGCGATCGGTAGTGCGCTTCTTCGCGGGTATCGCCGCCTTTAGCTTCGCCTTGGGCATCGCGCGGGGCTTTCCGGTGGGGGAGGCCATCCCCTTTGACGCGGGCATGCGGCTTCTTCACCAGCTCGGCGTCGCTGCCCTTTCCGCCTTTGTCATCTGGTGGGCCATCGTGGCTCGCCGCCGCCTCAGCTTCAAGCTGCTGTGGGGCCTGGAAGTGGCGGTCATGGCCTTGGGCATCGTGTTGCTCGCCCTGTTCCCGGGCAGTCTGACCGGTGCCGGTGTCGCCATCATCAACATAGCGGACACGTTCATGCTCGGCGTGCTATGGGTCACGCTGCAGGATGTGGCCCGGCATTCCACTCGGCATGTCTATGTGATTTACGGAGCTGCTTGGGCGGCGCGCGTCGTGTTCCGCAACGTCGGCCGTATTCTCATCGCAGTGGTGGGCTCGTCGATGACCGCCCTTACGTCCCTGGCCGCCGTGCTCGTTTTCGCGGTGGCGCTTTCCATGGTGCTGCTCCTGTCCAGCAACGTGCTGGTCGCTCGCCCGCTGTTCGGTGCCAAGGTGCTTGCGGAAAAAGCGGGAGGGACGGGAAGAACGGTCGGAGGACAGCAAGGCGGGTGCTTTCCAGCGACAGGCTCCGTTGTCTCCACGAGCGCCGAAGGCCGCGCGATCGGTCGATCCGAGGAGCGAGCGACCGTCGACGGCGAAGGTGACGCCCCGGCCGTGCCCGGCGAGCCTCCCGCTTTGGACGCCCGTACCGAGCTGCGCGAGCGCTTCGGCCTCTCGGAGCGCGAGCTTGAGGTGCTCGAGCCTCTGTCCCAGGGGCGCAGCAAGGCCTATATTGCCGATATGCTGTTCATTTCCGAGAACACCGTCCGTGCCCACGTCAAGCGCATCTATGCCAAACTCGATGTGCACAACCGCCAGGAGCTGCTCGACCGCCTCGGCCCCTACCGTTTCTAGCACCTGGACGATCGCTACCTCCTTCGCGTCACCCCGGGTGCCGCCCCTCGTGTCATCCAGAGCGCCGCCCGCCCCTTGTGCCATCCTGAGCACCGTCCCCCATGTCATCCTGAGCGAGCGGAGCGAGTCGAAGGATCTCTCGCGGATTCCGGTGCTACAATAGCCGAAGCTGAAAGACCCGTCGCAGAAGGGACGCACCCCATGACCGAGATGACCAAGCGCATGGCCCTGTTCTCCGGCTCGGTGAATCCGGAGCTGGCCGAGGAGATTGCCAAGAACCTCAACGTGAACCTCGGCAACATCAAGCACGAGAAGTTTGCCAACGGCGAGATTTACGCTCGCTACCAGGAGTCCGTCCGCGGGGCCGATGTGTTCCTCATCCAGTCCGTCTGCGCCGCCGAGGGATTCGACGTGAACGACGCCCTCATGGAGCTGCTCATCATGGCCGATGCCGCCAAACGCGCGAGTGCCCGCTCCATCTCGGCGGTCGTCGCCCACTACGGCTACGCCCGCCAGGACCGCAAGGCCGCCCCGCGCGAGCCCATCACGGCGAAGCTCGTGGCCGATCTGCTCACGGTGTCGGGCATCGACAACATCATCACGGTGGATCTGCACCAGGACGCCATTCAGGGCTTCTTCGACATCCCGGTGAACCACATGACCGCCATGCCCATCTTCGTCGATTACTTCCGCAACAAGGGCTTCGACGCCGACCGCCTCTGCGTGGTGTCGCCCGACGTGGGCCGCGCCAAGGCCGCGAAGAAGTTCTCCTCGGCGCTCGATTGCGACTTGGCCATCATGCACAAGGATCGCCCCAAGCACAACCAGGCCGAGATCACCGCGCTCATCGGCGACGTGACCGACAAGATCTGCATCCTGAACGACGACATGATCGATACCGGCGGGTCGCTCGTGGCCGCGGCTGCCACGCTGAAGGCCAAGGGAGCCGCCGAGGTGTACGCCTGCGCCACCCACGGCCTGTTCTCGGGCCCGGCCTACGAGCGCCTGGAGAACTCCTGCATCGAGGAAGTGGTGGTCACCAACGCCGTGCCCGTGCCGCTGGCGCGCCAGACCGGCAAGATCAAGGTGCTCTCCATCGCCCCCTTGTTCGCCCGCACCATCAATGTGGTGTACAACAATGGCTCTATTGGTAAGCTGTTCGAATAATTCGAACAGCTTACCCGACGCTGCGGTTCCGATGGGCACCTGACCTTGCCCCTTGTTTTCGCCACGGCGCGTACCGAAGTACGCTTGGGCGAAAGGCGGGGCAATGCCAGGCACCGGTCGGAACCTCGCTGTTTTCGGCGCCACCAGTGATACAAAAATAGTTAGTATTGAAGGATTTAATTGAGTAGCGAAGCAACATACATGATCGCGGGCCTGGGGAATCCGGGCGCAGAATATGAGCATACGCGGCACAATGCCGGGTTCGATGTGGTGGACGCGCTGGCCGATGAGCTGGGAGCGCGCTACTGGAAGACCGAGGGCGGGGCGTTGACGGCGCGGTGCACCTATCGCGGCGATGAGCTGGTGCTCGTGAAGCCCCAGAGCTACATGAACACCTCGGGCGGTCCCGTGAAGACCCTCATGAAGACCTACGGCGTTGCGCCCGACCATCTCATCGTCGTCCATGACGAGCTGGACATCGATCCGGGCACCATCCGGGTGAAGTTCGGCGGGGGGCACGCGGGCCACAACGGCCTGCGCTCCATCGGCGACAAGCTGGGCACCCGCGACTGGCACCGGGTGCGCATCGGCATCGGGCGGCCGCCGGGACGAAAGCCCGTGGTCGATTGGGTGCTTTCCCAACCGCGCAAAGACGACGCCGAAGCCTTCGAGCATGCCGTGGCCGAGGGGACAAGCGCCGTGCTGTCCCTCATCGACGATGGGCTGGAGAAGACCCAACAGCGGTTCAACTAGCTAGATCTTCTCGCTTACGCGCTATAATGGCGGAGGGGCGCACGGTGCGTCCCTCCGTTCGTTTTGTAGCCACGTGCCGGACTTCGGGCGCCCGAGCGAAATCTCGAACGCCCGCAGTATCGAAGGTACGGAGGTTTCCATGCGTCTTTCCGAAAAGGGGCATACCTATGCCCTGTTCGCTATCGTCGTCATCACTTGTGCTTTGGGATCGCTTACCCAGACGGTGATGAACTCCATGTTCACCGAGGTTTGCGCCGACTTCGCCATCGACGCGGCGGTGGGGCAGTGGGTTACTACCATCTACATGCTCGTCATGGGTGTTACGGTGCCGGTGGTCACGTTTCTGGCGAAGCGCTTCTCTCTCAAGCGCCTGGTGTTCCTGGCGCTCGGCTTCTATCTGGCCGGCTCGGCGGCGGGCTTCTTCGCCCCTGCCTTCGAGGTGCTGCTGCTGGCCCGAGTGCTGCAGGCCATCGCCACGGGCATCACGCTGCCGCTTGTGCAGACGGTGGCCATGACGCGCTTCCCGCGGGAGCGCACGGGCACGGCCATGGGCATCGGCGGCATTGCCATGGGATTCGCGCCCAATATCGGCCCGCTTATCGGGGGCGCCCTTGCGAACACCACCGGCTGGCGCAGCTTCTACATCATTCTCGTGGGGATGCTGGCGGTGCTGTGGGCGGCTAACGCGCTGCTCGTGAAGAGCCACGGCGACCACAAGTCCCAGGCGGTGTTCGACATCCCCTCCTTCGTGCAGTCCACGCTGGGCTTCGGCGGCTTTCTGCTCGGTGCCTCCAATGCGGCCACGATGTCGCTCGCGTCGTCGGAGGTGTGGGTGCCCGTGCTGCTCGGCCTTGCGTGCATCGTGGTGTTCGTGCGCCGCCAGCTCGTGATACCCAACCCGCTCATCTGCTTCGACATCTTCCGACCGCGCCATTACCGCGCCGGCTTTGTAGCCCAGAACTGCCTGTTCGCGTCGTTCATGGGCATCACGCTCATCCTGCCGCTGTTCATCCAGGGGCCCTGCGGCATGACGGCGCTCGACGCGGGCATCGCCTTCATTCCCGCCACTGTTGTCGCGTTGTTCGTGAACCCGCTGGCCGGCGTGCTCGTGGACAAGGTGGGAGCGCGCGTCGTGTGCATCGCGTCGGCGGCCTTTCTCACCGTAGGCGCCGCCTCGTTCATGTTCGTGGACGCGGGCACGCCGCTGTGGGTGCTCACGCTGTTGCAGGGCGTGCGCGCCGTGGGCGTGAGCGGACTTGTGGGGCCGCTGAACTCCTACGGCCTGGCGGGGCTCAATCGCGGTATCGTCATGGACGGCAGCGCGTTTTTCGCCACGGCGCGGCAGGTGTGCGCCTCGCTCGGCACCGCGCTCATGATGCTTATCATCTCTATGGCCGGGCTCGCCTTCGCCGCAGCTGATCCGGCCGATGCCGGTGCCACCGCCGCCGCGCTGCCCTACCAGCTCGCCTTCGCGCTTTCCACGCTCTTCGCGGCGGTGGTGCTCGTCACGGCCCTGTGGAAGATACGCTAGAGGAGCAAGGTGGCTTGAAAATCACGGTTTTGGAACGGGAGATCCTTTTTAGCGGTGAAATGGCTTGGAATTCACGCTTTTGCCACCGAATCCCTCGAAAAAGTTAACTGTCACATACCGTGATCTGGCCCTTTTCGATTGCAATGGGCGAAAGTCTCGTCGAAAATGGCATCTGCGGTAACAAAACCGTGAATTCCAAGCCAGTTTTCGCATTTTGCGTCTCGCGGACACCGCCAGCCCACGATAGGAACAGCACCATCGTTTATAATTCTCGATCGATTCATGTGCGAGATTGGACGGGCGCGAAATGGCATTTCTCCTCGGTTGCGAAAAGGTGCGGGTGGAATTCCCCACGAAGACGGTGTTCACCGAGCTCTCCCTCGGCGTGGACGAGGGCGCCCGCATCGGCATCGTGGGCAAGAACGGCGACGGCAAGTCCACGCTGCTCGGCGTGCTGGCCGGCGCCGTGGAGGTGGACGAGGGTCGCGTGATCCGCACCCGCGGTGTGTCCGTGGGCGTGCTCGGGCAGACCGACGGCCTTGCCGATGAGGACACCGTGGAGCGGGCCGTGGTGGGCGATAGGCCCGAATACGAATGGGCCGGCGATGCCCGCACGCGCTCTATCATCGCGGGGCTTCTGGGCGATGTGGCCTGGGATGCGACCGTGGGCACGCTCTCGGGCGGTCAGCGGCGCCGGGTCGATCTGGCGCGGTTGCTCATCGGCGACTGGGACGTGCTCATGTTGGACGAGCCCACCAACCACTTGGACGTGGCGGCCATCACGTGGCTCGCCGAGCATTTGAAGACCCGCTGGCGTCCCGGGGACGGCGCCCTGCTCGTGGTGACCCACGACCGCTGGTTCCTCGACGAGGTGTGCGAGGCCATGTGGGAGGTGCACGATCGCCGGGTGTGGCCCTTCGAGGGAGGCTTCTCGGCCTACATCATGCAGCGGGTTGAGCGAGACCGCTTGCAGGCCCTGGCCGAGCAGAAGCGGCAGAACGCCCTGCGCCGCGAGTTGGCGTGGCTCTCCCGCGGTGCGCGGGCCCGGGCCACCAAGCCCAAGTTCCATGTGGCCGCGGCCCAGGCCCTCATCGCCGATGTGCCGCCTCTGCGCAACGAGCTGGAGCTGAAGCGCATGGCCATGGCCCGGCTCGGGAAGACGGTGGTTGAGCTGCAAGATGCCACGCTGCGCTTCGACGACCGGGTGATCTTGGACGATGTGGACTGGATCATCGGGCCCGGGGACCGCTACGGCATCGTGGGGGCCAACGGCATCGGCAAGACCACGCTGTTGCGCATCATCCAGGGCATCCAGCCGCTCGATCGCGGGCGGGTGAAGATCGGCCAGACCGTGCGCTTCGCCGTACTGTCCCAACACCTGGACGAGCTCGCGAAGCTCGGCGACGACCGGGTGCGCCAGGTGATCTCCCGCTACTCGCGCCGTACCATGCTCGATGGCAAGGAGATGACCCCGGGACAGCTGCTGGAGCGGCTCGGCTTCACCAAGGACGACCAGAACGAGCCGGTGTGCGACCTGTCCGGCGGCCAGAAGCGACGGTTGGCCCTCATGCTCATCCTGCTGGACGAGCCCAACGTGCTCATCTTGGACGAGCCGGGCAATGACCTGGACACCGACATGCTGGCCGCCGTGGAGAGCCTGCTCGACGGCTGGCCCGGCACGCTTCTGCTCGTGACCCACGACCGCTACCTCATGGAGCGCGTGACCGACCACCAGTTCGCCCTCATCGATGGCAAGGTGCGCCACCTGCCCCGCGGCGTGGAGGAGTACCTGGAGCTGACGAGGGAGAACCAAGCCTCTGCGTCGATATCGGCGCCCGCGTCTGCGGCCGCTGCGGAAGCGGCGCCGAAGACGGGCGCAGTGCTTTCCGGCGGCGAGCAGCGGGAGCTGCGCAAGCTCATGGCCTCCAACGAGAAGAAGATGGAAACGCTGAAGGGCAAGATCGAGAAGAAGCAGCTCGCCATGGCCGAGGCCGATCCCTCCGACTACTTGACACTGACCGCCATGCAGGAGGAGATCGCCGATTTCGAGAGTCAGATCGAGGCCTTGGAACTGGAATGGTTCGACGCCGCCGAGAAGCTGGGGGAGTAGCGGCGGCCCTGACGGGACCGGCGAACCACTCGACGCTGCAAACCTCCGGTGCACCCACATTGGACGCTTTTGCGCTTACCCTCGCGTATTAAAATACGCTCAGCCGCGCAACGCGCCCACTGCGGGCACCCCGGAGGTTTTCGCTGACATTGATTCGACCTGTGAGAGTTTGTATGCCTGGAAACTACCAAACCATCGCCGGCATCGCCGAGGCGGAGATCGTGGAGAAGAAGAGCCGCTTCATCGGCCGCATCGCGCCGGTGACGACCGAGGAGGAGGCCCTCGCCTTCATTGCCGAGGTGAAGGCGGCCCACCGCATGGCGCGGCACAACGTGTACGCCTATGTGCTGCGCGGGGGGCGGGTGCGCTACACCGATGACGGGGAGCCGGCCAAGACCGCGGGCATGCCCACCTTGGAGGCCATCCAGCACGCGGGGCTCACCGACGTGGCCGTGGTGGTCACCCGCTACTTCGGGGGCGTTCTGCTCGGCACGGGCGGGCTCGTGCGCGCCTACGCGCAAGCCACGAAGGCGGCCATCGAGGCGGCCCAGATTGTGGTGGTGTCCCGTTGCGTGGACGTCATGGTGGAGGTGCCCTACAGTCTCTACGAGCCGGTATGCCGCATCGCCGAAGGAGCGCACGCCAAGCTCCAGGAGAGCGACTTCGCCGAGAACGTGCTGCTCACCTTCCGCATGCTTCACGGCACCGAGGCTCCTTTCCTGGAGAAGCTCACCGAGCTCACCCGCGGCCAAAGTGAAATCATCGTGACCGATCCCTTCGACGCGGCGTTCTGAGGGGCGCGGGCCCTATAATTGCCTCGAACGAACGAAAGGACGCGTATGTACGGATTGCGCACGGAGAGTAGCTTCGATGCCTCTCATTTTCTGACTGATTACCATGGCAAGTGCGAGAACCTGCACGGGCACCGGTGGCGCGTAGTGGCCTATCTGGAGGTCGCGACGTTGCAGACCGAGGGCACGTGCAAGGACATGGTGGTGGACTTCGGCGACTTCAAGGGCGCCCTGCGGTCGCTGACCGAGCGGCTCGACCACCACTTCATCATCGAGGAGGGGTCGCTGGCCCCCGATACCCTCGCCTGCCTCGAGCGCGAGGGCTTCGCGCTGTTCATGATGCCCTTCCGCACCACGGCCGAGAACCTCGCGAAGTGGTTCTTCGACGCTCTGGCCGAGATGGGGCTGCCCGTGGCCCAGGTGGACGTCTACGAGACGCCGAACAACTGCGCCTTCTATCGGAAGGACGCGTAGGGCCATGGTTCCCGAGGAAGAGAACGACGGCCTGCTGGACGCCGAGCGTCACCAGGCCCGCCACACCATCGCGGCCCGGGCCCAGCTGTTCCCCGTGGCCGAGAAGTTCGTGTCTGTGAACGGGGAGGGGCTGGCCTCCGGGCGTCCGGCGGCCTTCATCCGGTTCGCCGGCTGCAACATGTGGTGCACCTACTGCGATACCCGCTGGGCGAACCATCCCCTCGTGGAGGTGGAAGGGTGGAGCGTGCCCCAGCTGTTGGCCTGGGTGGCCGAGACCGGGGTGTCCTGCGTGACGCTCACCGGCGGCGAGCCGCTTCTGCAGCCCTACCTGCCCGATCTGGTGCAGGCGCTGCTGTCGGTGGAGAGCCCCTGTCCCCTGCG
>NZ_JBQIIT010000025.1:0-25342 GCF_056795635.1 Adlercreutzia sp.
CGCGCTTTACGCCCAATGAATCCGGATAACGCTCGCCCCCTACGTATTACCGCGGCTGCTGGCACGTAGTTAGCCGGAGCTTCTTCTGCAGGTACCGTCTTTTGTCTTCCCTGCTGAAAGCGGTTTACAACCCGAGGGCCTTCGTCCCGCACGCGGCGTTGCTGCGTCAGGGTTTCCCCCATTGCGCAAAATTCCCCACTGCTGCCTCCCGTAGGAGTCTGGGCCGTATCTCAGTCCCAATGTGGCCGGTCGACCTCTCAGTCCGGCTACCCATCGCGGGCACGGTGGGCCGTTACCCCGCCGTCTACCTAATGGGCCGCGACCCCATCCCGCGCCGTTAAGGCTTTCCCGGCAGGGCCATGGGGCCCTCCCGGAGTATCCGGTATTAGCCGCCGTTTCCAGCGGTTGTCCCGGAGCGCGGGGCAGGTTGGTCACGTGTTACTCACCCGTTCGCCACTCTATACACGGCCGAAGCCGTCTTAATCGTTCGACTTGCATGTGTTAAGCACGCCGCCAGCGTTCATCCTGAGCCAGGATCAAACTCTCCGTTCAAACCGCGCCGCGGGATCGCGGCGCGACAGATCATGTGAGTGTGATTCTGTTTGAAAACTCTCCGCGGGGCGGATGCCCCGACGGGGATCAAAGTTAAAGCTTATCGCTTCGAATGTCCGTCTGACGCCCGAGATCTCTCTCGGGCACTCCATCCTCAGTATCCGGTTGTCAAGGTTCCGCGGGCCTCGCCCGCCGCCGTCTCTCGCGAGCGGCGCAAGGAAGTACTTTACAGGTCGGCTCCGGTCTTGTCAAGAACTTTTTTCAAAATTCTTTCGGGGCCGTCCCCCGCCCGCGGCCCTGGGGCCCGGCGGCCGCGCCTTCCTCGAGCGCGGGTTGCATATGATACACCGTCCGGCGAATCGCGCAAGGGGGAATTTTGACTTTTTTGGAAAAACTAATTTCCGTGGCGGCCGTGACCGCCGTGGCCGCCACCACGGCCCTGATGCGAGCCGCTTCCAGAGGAAGTGCTGGAGGCCTCATCTCCCTCGCCTTCACTGTGGCAGGCATCGATGTGATCGCGCAGCTGGCGCATGGACATGGAGGCACAGTCCTCGAGCGTATAGGAGGGATCGAGCTCCATAAGCTCCTGGGCCGCTTGGTAGCGACCGACGCACAGGCCCGCCTCGGCCGCGGCGGCGCGCGTGTCGGCATCGGTGCGCTGGCAGGCGTGCTCGCAGGGCATAGAGGCCATGGCGGCATCGCTCTGGGCCACAAGATCTGAGCCCAAGCGGTCGTTCTCTGACACGACATTGATATCGATGAAGGCATCGGCGTCAGCATAGGAGATGAAAACCTCGCTGGCCATGAGGGCATCGATCGCATCCTTATAAGAGCGGTGCAGCACGGGCACCGCATCGAGCACCGTGCGACCGTCGTCGTTGAGAGCGTCGGCGCCGATGACCATGCCGAAGGGGTTGACGGTCAGCTCGATGGCCGGGTTCACGTCGATATCCACATAGGCCGAAGGCGTTTGATAAACCCCGTAGGCGCCGAAGGCTGCCAAGACGAGCAGCAGGCACGCTGCCAGCGCTGTCACGAAACGAGCGCGCGGACGGCGCCGGGGACGCAGAGACGCAGACGTTGCGGCTCCCCGAACCGGAGCCCCCGTCTCAGCCGGGAAAGGAGCGGAGAGCGGGGCCGGGGCCGCCGTCTCCGTCGGTTCGGCCGCCGAGGAAAGATTGGCACACGGCCGAGAAAAAGCAACCGGGCCGCCACTCTCCTGGCGCGCACGGGCCTCTTCGATGGCGGCGAGGGTGCGGGCGCGCACGGGGGCGGGAAGATGCTGGGAGTCGTAGGCTTCGCGCAGGCGCTGTTCGATATCGGTCATTGCAGAGCCTCCTTCAGCGTCTTCTTGCCGCGGGCGATCCAGCTGTAGACGGTGTTCACCGGGGCATCCATCATGGTGGCGATCTCAAGGGCCGTATAGCCCTCGTAAAGGGCGAGGTAGACGGGGGTGCGGGGCGGATCGTCAAGGTTGTTCATGGCATCGAGCACCTCGGCGATACGGGAATCGGGCTGGACAGCGGGGTCATGGGACACGGGAACATCGGCAGCGCAGTCCTCCGCCTCCAGCGAAGGCGCATCCCACGCGGCCCGTCGCTGCATATCGCGACAGGTATTGGTGGCGACGCGGATGAGCCATGCCTTGCGATGCTCCTCGTCGGAAAAGGCCTTTTCGTCAGCGAGGGCGTACTTCAGAAACGCATCCTGGAAGGCGTCTTCCGCATCGGCAGGGCGGCGCAAGGCATTCAGACAGACGCGCCAGACGGTATCGCCGTGGCGCGTCATGGTTTGCTCTATGTCGTCAGCGGGCCGCACCGATCAGGGGCAACCTAGCGCATGCATCCGTGACCGCGACCCTGACCGCCGCCATGGTGACCGCGACCGCCGGTGCCGTTCTCGTAGTTGTCACAGACGCCATTATCGTTGTCGTCCACGTAGCCACGACCGCCGCCGTTGCCGTTGCCGTTGCCAGCGCCATTACCGTTACCGGCACCACTACCGTAGTTATCACAGACACCATCGTTATCGGCATCGACGTAGCCGGGGCAGTTCGCGCCGTTGCCCGTGCAGTTGTCGCAGATGCCGTCGTCGTCAGCGTCGGCATAGCCGGGACAGGCGTTGGCACCGCGAGGGCAATCGCCGTAGTTGTCGCAGACACCGTTGCCGTCAGCATCGATGTAGTTGGGGCAGGCGCCCCCGGTGGCACCGCAGTTGTCGCACAGGCCATCGCCATCGGCATCGGCGTAGCCGCCGCAGACGCCGGCGTGATTCTCGGGATGGTGATAGCCATAGGCGCGGGAGGCATCCTGGCCCTCGGGAGCAGGCTGCGCCTCAGGCTCGGAATCCTCGTCCGCCGGAGCGGCCTTCTCAGCCTCGGCCGGGGCCTCGGGAGCCGGATTCGCCTTGGGCTGGACGGCCGGCTTGGTGGCCTGGGCCGGGGCAATCGGCTCAGCCGCAGGGCTCGGGGAGAGCGCAGCGAACGCCACCGCCGGCACGCACAGGGCCACAACGAGCGCGACGACAATAGCGAATGTAGACTTCTTCATGATGCAAATTCCTCCTTGAGTTCTCTTCCGTCTCTGCAAGTAACACGATTCAGCATTGCGAATCCTTGCAAGAAATTTGAAAAACTTTTCGGAACGTCCGCTGCCGGCGCGAGAACTCCTACACGAGGCGGACGAACTTGCGCTTGCCCACCTGGATGACGGCGCCTTCCAGCAGGGTCGGCTCCACGTTGTAGACCTTGGGGGCCAAAGCCTCGCCGTTGACCTTCACGCCGCCGCCGTCGATGAGGTTGCGGGCCTCGCTCACGCTGCCGGCGAGCCCCGCCTGGTGAATGAGGCGCGCCACGTAGACGAGGCCCTCGTCATTGGGGGTCAGGTCGGCGACGAACTCGGCGATGTCCTCGGGGACAGCATGCTGCTTGAACACGAGGTCGAAGGCGGCCTCGGCCTCTTCCGCCGCGAGATTGCCGTGGTAGGCGGCCACGATGTTGCGAGCCAGGGCACGCTTCACCTTGTTGGGGTGCAGCTCATCGGCCGCCAGTCCCGCCTCAATGGCGTCGATCTCATCGACGGACTCGGTGGAGGCCAGGCGGTAGTACTTCACCATGAGCTCGTCGGGGATGGACATGACCTTGCCGAACATGTCGGCCGGCTCGTCGGTGAGCCCGATGTAGTTGCCGTAGCTCTTCGACATCTTCTTCACGCCATCGGTGCCCTCCAGCAGCGGCAGGGTGAGGCAGACCTGGGGCTCCATGCCCATCTTCTCCATGAGCTCGCGGCCGGCCAGCAGGTTGAACAGCTGATCGGTGCCGCCCAGCTCCACATCGGCCTTGATGACCACGGAGTCGTAGGCCTGCATGACCGGGTAGAGGAACTCGTGCAGGCTGATGGACTGACCGGACGTGTAGCGGTTGTGGAAGTCGTCGCGCTCGAGGATGCGGGCCACGGTGAAGTTCGCCAGCAGCTTGAGCAGGGACTCCATGTTCAGGTCGAGGATCCACTCGGAGTTATAGCGCAGGACGGTCTTCTCGGGATCGAGGATCTTGAAGGCCTGATCCACGTAGGTCTGGG
This sequence comes from Adlercreutzia sp., assembly GCF_056795635.1. Classification (NCBI taxonomy): domain Bacteria; kingdom Bacillati; phylum Actinomycetota; class Coriobacteriia; order Eggerthellales; family Eggerthellaceae; genus Adlercreutzia; species Adlercreutzia sp. The sequence continues at coordinate 4,131 of NZ_JBQIIT010000025.1, forward strand.
CGTTCTCCTTGATCTGGTCGCGGGAGAGCTGCGGGCGCGTGGAATTGCGGCCGGACGGGTCGCCGATGAGCGCGGTGCCGTCGCCGATGATGAGGGTGACCTGGTGACCCAGATCCTGGAACTGGCGCAGCTTGCGCAGGGGCACGGCGTGGCCGATGTGAATGTCGGGGGCCGTGGGATCCACGCCGAGCTTGATGTTCAGGGGCACGCCACGCTTGAGTTTCTCCAGAAGCGCGGCCTCGGGAACGATGTTCGCCGTACCGGACTTGATGATGTGCAGTTGTTCCTCAGGAGTAAGCATGAAGCACCCGCTTTTCAGTCTCTGTGTACCTATATAAGTGTAGGCATTCTAGCACAAGGGGAAATAAAGCGGCCCGGGGCGGGGACCCCGGGCCGCTGGCGTGGCACGGTAAGGAGCGGCTAGGAAACGCCGCGGTAGAGGTGACCCGAGGTGGTGTTGGGCATTTTCGCGATGGCGTTGCCGTCGTTTTGGGCCACGTGCAGGGCCCGGATGGCGCGGCCGACGGCGTGGGCGGTTTCCTCGGCGTTCATGAGGGTGGCGTCCACCATGAAGGCGGAGATGCCGGCGGCCATGAGCTCGGGCATGGACGAGGCCACGTCCAGTTCCACGGCGTTGTACAGATGGCTGCGGCCCATGGCGTCGGTGATGACGGGGAACTCGAAGCCCTTGCGATCTTTGAGGAAGTGGGGGCTCTTGCGGCGCGGGCAGACATCGCAGTCCTCGTTGCAGGGGCCCTGGCTCATGAGCATGCAGTGCTCGGTGACCATGAGCTCCTGGGCGCCGATGAGCAGCACGCCCAGCTCCAGCGGGGCATCGTGGGCGAGGTCCTCGATCTGGCGCAGGGTGAGTTCGGGCGAGAGCCACACGCGCTCGGCCCCGTACATCTCGCGCACCGTGCGCAGGGCCAGCTCGTTGGTGACGGGCACGTGGGCGCCGACGCTGATGAGCGCCCCCTCCTCGTTGGCCCGCTCCAGGGAGGCGAGGCTCTCGGCCATGAGCGGCTTGCCTCCATCGGCGTACTTCCACACGTCGTAGGCCACGGCGGCCTCGCGGGACAGACCGACGGCCTCGTGATCGACCACGGGCATGATGGGGATGCAGCCCTTGGGATAGCCGGCCTGCTCGGCGGCAGCGTTCTTCTGGCCGGCGATGACCGCCTCGCCCCGGCGGTAGTTGAGGGCCGGCACGTAGATGAGGTGCGCTCCGGCGCGCTTGGCGGCGCGGGCACAGGCGGGGTTGGTCACGGTGACGGCGATGCGACAGCCGGACGGATGGGCCGCGGGCGAGGGCTCGCGATCGGCCACCCGGGGCAGACGGCGATCGGCCCAGGGGGCGTTCAGGGCCGCAGCGAGATCATCGAGGGCCTGGGCCCGCACGCCGTGGAGGGCCGAAAAGCCAATGCCGACCCCATCGTCCATGTCCACCGTGAGGCGCACCAACTGGAAGGGGGTGTTGCCCAGACGATCGATGTGGGCCGCCACGTCGTCGAAGGAGACGGGGCGGGTGCGGGCCGTTTCCACCGGCGCGCCCTCGGCACTGCCCACGGGAGCTTCGGGAAGCGCCGAGAGACGGCGGGCGATAGCCGCTGTGGTGGCCAGACCGTCGGCCGTAGCGCTGTCGAGGGCCTCGATGAGGGAGTCATCGTCGATGAAGCCGACTTCCCGCAGGTCGGCCACGGTGGCGGGACGGAACTTCACGGTCAGGGGCTCGCCCACATGGAGCGTGGCCTCGCCCACGATGGGCACGCGCGGCTCGCGAGCGTCGTCGACGAAGGCGGCCTCGGCGCTGCGCACGCGGAAGACGCGGTCGCCGGCCTTCACCGTGCGCGTCTTGTTGTCGAGGGGAATGTGGTAGCGACCCTTCCGATCAGTGCGCACGGGGCCCAGGGTGGCCACGGCGTTGCCCTTGCGGGTCCAGAATTCCAGCACGTCGCCCTCGGCCAGGATCTGGGAAGCATTGAGGAAGGCCGCCCCCTCGCGTACCTCGTCCACGCGACCGAGGAACAGGCCGCGGTTGTTGGGGCGCTGGTAGCTCATGATGGCGTTGCCGCGCTCGCCTTCCAGATAGGCCGTGGTGAAGCCGCGGGAGAAGGCCTCGGTCAGGCGCGTGCGGTCGTCGTCGGTGACCGGCGCCGTGGGCACGGAGGCTTCGACCGCATCCTCGGCGGCATCTTCGGCCGCCCGGGCGGCCAGGGCGCTATCGAGGGCCTTGCGGTAGACGGCCACCACGGCGGCCACGTACTCGGGGGACTTCATGCGGCCCTCGATCTTGAGGGAGGCCACGCCAGCCTCCACCAGCTGGGGCACCATGTCCACCGTGCAGAGGTCCTGGGGCGAGAGCAGATGATCGCCCGGGGAGGGCAGGCTCTTCTGCAGCGCGCCGTTCTTCAGCTCGTAGGGCAGGCGGCAGGCCTGGGCGCACATGCCGCGATTGGCCGAGCGACCGCCGATCATGGAGGACATGAAGCACTGGCCGGAGTAGCACACGCAGAGCGCCCCGTGGGCGAAGACCTCCACCTCGATGCCCTCCTCGGCCGCGGCGGCGCACAGCAGCGCCACCTCGGGCAGCGAGAGCTCGCGAGCCAGGGTGATGCGCTCGGCGCCCAGGCGGGCCGCCGCCCGTACACCGGCCAGGTTATGGGTGTTCATCTGGGTGGACAGGTGCAGCGACGCCTCGGGCAGCGTGCGGGTGATCTCGGCGGCCAGGCCGATGTCCTGCACGATGAAGCCATCGGCGCCGGCGCGGTAGGCCTGGCGCACGCATTCCAGCGCCGCATCCGCCTCACCCGGCAGGATCACCGTGTTCATGGTCACATAGACCGAAACGCCGCGCAGGTGCGCATAGGCGCAGGCCTCCCGCAGCGTATCGATGGTGAAGTTGTCGGCACCACGGCGCGCATTGAAGGCCTCGAGCCCCAGGTACACCGCATCGGCCCCAGCCGCCACGGCCGCGTGCAGCGCCGCTTCGTTGCCAGCGGGGGCGAGCAGTTCAACTTCTCTTCTTTCCACGCTCTTCTCCTTCTTTACTTACCTCAGAAGTTCGCCCAAGGAAGTCAGCGAGGCTCCGACAGGTGCCTGGATCTGCGCCGATGCGCGGCCGAGCAGCCTTCGGCTGTGAGGGAAAGCGCAGAGGTGCAGAGGCAGGTGCCTGTCGGAGCCGCAGCATCGGCCCGTTCCGCTTGACCCGCAAGGGCAAGCGGAACAGACTAGTCCTCGTTGAGCTTCAATGCCTCTTCATCGGCGGCCTTCAGGGCATTGACACCCTCGTTGTACTTGTCTTGCACCGCCTTGATGCGGTCATCGTAGGTGCTGAAGTCGAAGGGATGCTCCTCGGTGGCGCTGTCGATTTCCGTGTAGAGATCGACATAGCCGTTGAGCGCGTCCTTGAGGGCGGTGCACCCGTCAACGTAGCCCTTCTGGAGATCCTTCATGGCATCGGGGGTCTCGATGGCCGCCAGATCGTCGATGACCGCGAAGGCATCATCGGCCTTGGCGCGCATATTTACGGGATTGCCCTGGGCCACGGCCTCGTCGAAGCCGGCCAAGCGGCCGTTCAGATCTTCCATAACCCGATTCACCTGGGTCATGTAGGTGCGGTTGGCCTGCTGCTGGTCGGTGGCGCCGGTGTTCGGCGACATGCAGCCGGCCAAGAGACCGCCGGCCAAGATCACTCCGGCCAGAGCGGCCGCCATGCGTGCGATTGTCTTTCGGTTCATGGGTTCCACTCCCATCGGGCACCCGCGGGCGCCATCTCGTTTCGCAAAGGGCGCCGCCGATGTCGGCAGCGCCCTCTCAGATTCCATCATCCATCATAGCAGTCGCGGGACAGCCGCGAACCGCACCGTCACGGGATCGCAACAATTCCAAGGACGGCCGAGGCTCCTAGCCGGTCGCGCCGCTGCCATCGCCACCGGTGTCGGGCGGCGGGGTTGGATCGGGCGTGGGCTCGGGGTCGGGCGTCGGCGTGGGCTCGGGGTCGGGCGTGGGCGTCGGCGTGGGCTCGGGAGTCGGCGTGGGGGTAGGATCGGGCGTCGGCGTGGGCTCGACGGCATTGTCCCCCTCGCCCTCCGGGGCCTCGTCGGTCGGCTCCTCGGTTTCCTCCTCCTTCTCCTCGCCCTCGTCCTTATCCTTGTCCTTTTCCTTGCTGTAGTAGCCGCCGATATGATTCTCCTCGTCGCGGTAATCTTTCTTGTACTGGGGCTTGTCGGCCGTGAAGAACTTCTCGGTCTGGTCGGAGGAGATGACGCGGTCGATGAAATCGCCGAACACGCTGGCCGCCGTGGTGTGGGTGGACTCGGCCTCGGTGTAGTCGCTGCGGTCGCCGAGCCAGATGGCCACGGCGTACTGGGGCGTGATGCCGCAGAACCAGCTGTCCTTCTCATCGTCGGTGGTGCCGGTCTTGCCGCCGGCCTCCTGGCCGTTGGAGGGACGGGCCGCCTTGCCGGTGCCGTTGTCGATAACCACTTCCATGCAGTCGATGGCGGCGCGGGCCACTTCCTTGGAGAAGACGCGCTCGCCGGTGGGATCGGTGTTGTCCACGATGATGTTGCCGTTGCGATCCTCGATCTTCACGATGCACTCGGGATCGTAGTGGACGCCGCCGTTGGCCACCGTAGCGTAGGCATCGGCCATCTCCAGGGGCGTGACCGAGCCGATGCCGAGGGTGAGGCCGGCCACGGCGGGCATATCGGAGGTGATGCCCATGGACTTCGCCATTTCGATGACCTTGTCGACGCCGACCGAGAGGAGCAGGCGGATGAAGGCGGTGTTGGAGGAGACGCCGAAGGCGCTCTTGATGGTGCGGGTGCCGAAGTCGGCCTTGTTGACGTTGTGCACCGGCTGGCCACCCTCGAGCTCCACCTTGTAGCCGGCATCGATGAGCGTATCGGGGTCGATGCCCTCGTTGAGGGCCGCGAGCAGCGTGAACAGCTTGAAGGACGAGCCGGCCTGGCGGCCCGAGCCGCCCTCGCCCGTGGCCATGTTGACCTGGGAGCTCTCGTAGTCGTGGCCGCCCACCAGAGCGTCGATGTAGCCGTTATTGGGATCGACGACGGCCATGGCCACCTCGAAGGGCTCGCCGGCCTCTTCCTCCTTCTCAGCGGCGGCGGCATCGGCGGCCTCCTGCACCGAGATATCGAGGGTAGTGGTGACCTTCAAGCCGCCCTTGAACAACTCGGACGTGGAATAGGCGTACTTCCCGTTGGGATCGGTGAGCTGGTTACGCACGTAGCTCGTGAAGTAGGGATAGGCCACGATGCCGGTCATGGAGGGCTCCGAGGGGTTCAGCTCGATGGGCTCGGCCTTCACCGCCTCGGCCTCCTCGGCCGTGATGACGTTGTTGGACACCATGCGGTCGAGCACCGTGTTGCGGCGCTTCAGACAGTTCTCGGGATAGTCGATGGGGTTATTGTAGGTGGGCGACTGGGGAATGCCCACGAGCGTGGCCGCCTCGTTCAGCGTGAGATCCTTCGCATCCTTGGAGAAGTAGCGCTCGGCAGCGGCCTCGATGCCGTAGGCGCCGGAACCGTAGTTGATGGTGTTCAGATACATGAGGAGGATCTCGTCTTTGGCGTACTGCTCCTCGAGCTTCTGGGAGATGTACATCTCGCGGATCTTGCGCTTGAAGGAGATGTCGCGCATCTCATCGGACAGGATGGTGTTGCGCACGAACTGCTGCGTGATGGTGGAGGCGCCCTCCAACGCGCCGCCCATGAGGTTGTTCACGAGGGCGCGGGCCACACCGAGATAGTCAACGCCGGCGTGGCTGTAGAAGCGCTCGTCCTCGGTGGCTACCGTGCCCTTGAGCACATACTCGCTGACCTGGTCCAGCGTGACGGGATCACGGTTCTCCAGCTGGAACTCGGCGAGCAGGGTGGTGCCGTCGGATGCGTAGACGTAGGTGGGCTGGGCCGAGTTGTAGGCATCGGCGTTCTGGTAGTCGGGAAGGTCCTCCAGCCAGGAGTTGCACAGGGTGTACACCCCGAATACGGCAGCGGCGATGGCCAGCACGATTACCGATATGATACCGAGGATCGGCGCCTTCTTGTTCTTCGTCCGAGTGCCGTTGCGGCGCTTCATTGCACGTGAACCCACGAAATACCTCCATCGTTATAGGTGATCGCCATTTTAGCATCGCGGAAGTACGGCCACGAGTTCGGCACATCCTCTCGGGAAAAAGCACAGAGGCCCGTTCGCGAGGGCAGACGGGCCCGCCAGGGCAAGGGGCGAGAGCGCGGCCATATCCCCCATGCCGTGGGTGGGGCGGGTGGGGTCGAAGTAGTAGCCGACCTCGGTGTAGGAAGCGCCGGCCGCCTCCATGGCGAAGAGGTAAGCCCCCGTCAGTACGACGTTGACCGCCGAGGCGATGAGCGCGGGCATCTGGGCCCGTCGGCCCTCACCGGCCAGCGCCGCCACGCCCTGAGTGCCGAAGAGCCCGGCCGACCACGCCACAAACGTGGTGAACAGAATCAGGGGCCATTGCAGTTCCATACTTACTCCTCTCCCTGCCACGTCATATCGCGCAGGATATAGGCGCACGACGGGCCGTTGCCGACTTGGGGCAGGTGATAGACCTGACTCTCGTCGAAATCGCGGACACACTCCAACATGGACACGCGAGCATTGTGCACGTCGTCGTAGGTGGCCTCGTACTCGAGCACGCGGCCCGGCGCCACAAACGATTCGTAGCCAGCCTCCAGATCGCCGAAGAAGCGGGCGCGGGCACCGCACTGGGCCACGCACTGGGGCAGCTCGCCCTGGGCAGTCTGCTGCTCGCAGAGCGTGCACTTCTCCACGACGCGCTCCTCCTCGTTGAGGTAGCGCACGCCGTAGGGGCAGGCCATGGCGCAGAACTGGCAGCCGATGCACTTGCTCTTGTCGATCTGCACGGTGCCGTCGGCGAGCACGTGGGAGGCGCCGGTGGGGCACACGGATACGCAGGCGGGGTTCTGGCAATGCTGGCAGGTCACGGGAAGGAAGTACATTTCCACATCGGGCACGGTCGCCCCCTCGTAGGCGGGGTTCGGGCCGATTCTCAGCACCTTGTTCCAGAAATTGCCGATGGGCACGTTGTTCACAGCCTTGCAGGCCACTGAGCAGGACAGGCAGCCGACGCACTTGTTCAAGTCGGTGATGATGGCGTACCGGGTCATAGCCTACTCCCTCCCCTCGTAGGTCGGTAGCCACTCGCGCAGGCGCGGATCGGAGGCGTCGCAGATGCAGGGCGTTCCGTCCGTATCGCACGGGCAGGGGTTCCCGAAGGGCGAGTTCTCCGGCGTGGCCTTGTACACTTTCACGGGATAGGCGCGCAGCTGGGACGAGCCGGTGAAGGGGTCTTGGGCCTCTTTATCCACCAGCGCGTTGATGCTGACCAGATCCCAGCCGTGGGTGGGGGCGGACAGCTCCGGCAGCCACCAGTTATGCTCGGTGTTGATGATGCCCGGTTTGATGCCATGGTACAAATCGGCCACCTGGCGCACCTTGCCGTCCTTCGATTCGATCCATACCCAGTCGCCCTGGCTGATGCCGAGGGCGTCGGCGTCGGCGGGATTGATCTCCATGCGCGGCGCCGGCCACTGCTCGCGGCACCAGGGCAGCTGGCGATGCTCGGAATGGAAGTACACCGGATTGCGGCGGCCCGTCGTCATATTGAACGGGTATTCCTCCATGAGCTCGGGAGTGCTCACCGGCGAGAGCGGCGGCTCCTTGTACTCGGGGAAGCAGATCTCCGAGGGCGCGTAGTCCTTGAGGCGCTCCGGCAGGCCCCGGGTCTCCGGACTCAGGTAGGTCTCCATGATGGTAGACCAGATCTCCATCTTCATGCAGGGCACGGGCATGCCGGGCATATGGTCGCCTTCCACGTACTGCATGCCGTCCACCTGGCGCAGCTCGCCGGTGAGATACCGCTTGTAGGTGCCCCATACCTCCGGATAATCATCCTTGGCACGGAACCAGCCCTGCTCGGCGAACTTCTCGAGAAACTCCTCGCCGGTCATGCCGGTGCCCTTCACGCAGTAGTCCATGTAGCGCGTGACCGGGCCCCAGGCGTCGCCCGTTTCGGGGTTGTAGAGGGGCTTGCCGGCCTCCTTGTACCACAGAGCCGCCGCCTCCACTTCGAACATCGCCTCACCGGGAGGGGCGATGCAGTTCACGTTGGCGCCGTAGGCCCCGTGGGCGCCCTGGGAGATGCGGGCGAAGCCGGGGATTTCCAGCCAATGCTGGGCCGGCAGCTTGATGTCGGCCATCTCGGTCATGGGATGGTGCCACAGATCCATGTCCACGAAGAAGTCCATGGACTTCAGGGCCTCCCAGGCGTAGGTGGCGTTGGACTGGTTCATGAAGTCGCCCGTGACGGCGATGCAGCCGCGAATGGGATAGGGCTTGCCCTCCAGGGCGGCCACCCAGCAGCTCTTGGCGTCGGTGCGGGCCGTCCAGCGGGTCAGGGGGAACTCCTCGGCGCAGGCGATGTTGGCCTTCTTGTCGAACACCTCCACGAACTCGAGGGGCTTCTCTTTGGGGCGCTCGTTGTTCGCCGGCACAGCCACACCGCCGGCATCCACCGGCACGCGGGTCATGCCCCGGTTGCCCGCCGGGGCGTCGTAGGCCCCCACCATGGCCGACAGGATGCCGAGGGCGCGGAAGTTCTGGAGAGAGTTGCCGCACTGCTCGGGGGCCAGCTGGTAGTGCAGGCCGCCGTTGGCGAAGCGGGGGTCGAAGCGCTGGCCGGCCCAGGCCTCCACAGCCGCCTCGATGAGAGCCGGATCCACATCGCAGATCTCGGCGGTGTACTCGGGGGTGTACTTGGAGACCACGTCGTCCCAGTACTTCTGCCAGACGGACTTCACCTTCACGGTGCGACCGTCCTTCAGGGTCACCTCGCCCTCGTACCACAGCTCCGGCTCGCGGTCGATCTCGAACTGCACCGGATCGGGAATGCGGCCGGACACATCGCCGTCGCTGCCGTCGCCGCGTATGTCGCCGGAGGGGCGCACGTAGTCGGTGAAGGTAGTGGGACGGTGGTGTTCCCGCTCCCCTTCCCACAGGCCGACAGACTCATCGGCATCGAAGTAGGTCAGGCAGTTATTGAGGCTGTCCCACACCATGAAGCGGGACACCGAGCCGCCCTCCACCAGATCGCACTCGCGCAAAAGGCGCGTCTTCACATCGAGGCCGTTGCCCTTGGTGAACTTGCCGGTATGGAAGGGCTGGTCGTTGATGTCCAGCTCCTCGCAGTACAGGAAGGGGCCGTTGGACCAGCGGGTGCAGAACTCGTGATCCTCCCAGCCGTTCTTCATGACCAGGTGGGTCCAGCCGAGCGCCATGGCCCCGTCGGTGCCGGGGCGCAGGGCCAGATGGATGTCGGCCTCGTGGCCCTCGTTGTTGATGCGGGGGTCGATGAGGATGTAGGTCTCGCAGCGGGCAATGGTCTCGGAGATGGTGCGGCACGTGTCGTCGTAGTTGGAAAGCGACGGGGAAGTGCCCCACTGGACGTAGACCTTCGGGAAGCCCACGGTCTCGTTGAAGAAGATGCCGTTCTCAATGGTGAGCGAGCCGGCATCGCGGCGGATGCCCTTGCAGATCTGGGCGGCGCCGTGACCGTTGACGGAGCCGTAAAGGCCCCCGAGGCGCCCGGCGCCCATGCCCCAGAAACGAGACGTGCCCGTCATAGTCATGATGGATTCGCCGCCGTAGCGCTCCTGAATCTCGGTGAACTTCTGATGGGCCGTCTTGATGGCCTCGTCCCAACTGATGCGCACCCAGCCGGGGTCATCGCCCTTGGGGTTGGTGCGCTTCAGAGGGTAGAGCAGCCGGTCGGGGTGATAGGCGGCCTGGATGGACGCCTGGGATTTCGTGCAGCAGTTGCCGTTGGACTGATAGGCCGACTCGTCGCCCTCGATCTTGATGGCCCGGCCGTCGCGCACGGTCACCCACACGCCGCATTCCATCTTGCCGCAGCCGCGGCAGGCGGTGCGCACGCGCTTCACCTCGCCCATGGGGGCTCCCTCGCCGGTATCCGCCAAAGCGCTCCCCGCCTTCAGCGCAGGCCCCGCGAGCGCCGCCGCGCCCGCGACGACGGCCGAGAGCTTCATGAAGCCGCGCCGGGTGGTGTTCAGTTTCCTTCGCATTCCCTCTCCTCTCTCTTGGATGGTTGCCTCGAAGCGAAACACAGTCCCCACCTTAGGGAACCGGAACACCGGGCACATCCGCCGCGCGGCTGAAATTGAGAGGGAGAGAGGGGGAAGGGGCGGCGAAATATCCTCATACCCGAGTATGATATTTTCAATGACCTGGGGTTATGCCCGGACTGTCCCCAGACATGAATCCTCCCATCCGATACAATTGCGGGACAGGCAGTGGCAACGGAGAGGGGATGCTCGTGCGCGCGGTACCGGTGAGACAACTCGTGAACGAGCTTTCCGCATCGGTGCCGGGCACCTCCATCGCATCCATCGGCCTGGCCCTGGCGCTCTACACCTACGAGATCCACCGGATGTCGTCGCTGCGCAACGTGGAGGCCGGCGAGATCACGGCCATCATACCCGCGTTAATCTCCCTGGGGGCCTTGGTCGGAATCGCTCTGGTCTACCACCAGCGTCCGTTCTTCCGTCTGCACCGTCACCCGTGGACGGGGTTTTCCATAGCCGGTGCGCTGACTCTGACCATCTTCCTGCTCTCCGGAGCCGCCGTCCCGCTCTCCCCCGCAGTGTGGCTGCTCCTCCGCACTATCCAGCGCATCGGGGAGCTGTATTTGCTGCTGTGCTGGGCCGAAGTGCTCACCGTGCTTCCCGGCCGCGCCTTCGCGGTGCTCGTCGCCCTCTCGCTGCTGTTCTTGGGCCTGTTCAATGGCCTGTCGGGGCTCTTCAAACAGAACGCCGTGCTCATGCTCATCGCCCTCGTGCCCCTGCTTTCGGCCGCCTGCCTCTACTGGTTCAAGGACAAGCGCGCCTCTTTCGACGCCGACCCGGCCCCTTTGGGCGCCGCCGGGCCCGCAGGCGCCTTCGACACTTCCCTCTGGCCCTCGGGCACAGGCGCCGGCACTCAGCGCAGCGCCGTGCTGCTCTTCCTCGCCCCGCTCGTCGGCTATCCCTTCGTGTTCGGCCATATCCACTATGCCTGGCTGCCCTCCCAAGATGGCGACTCGGTCTCCCTGGCCATCCAGCTGGGGGCCGCGGCGGGCACGGCTGCGGCAGGGGCGGCCCTTTTGCTCCTCATCGCCTACTTCTGGGGGCGCCGAAAGATCGACCTGTACAACCTGCTGATACTGCCCCCGCTCGGCATCGCCCTCTACCTGACGAGCCTCCTGCACGAGCAATGGGTGTTCCTTTACGTCATTCCCTTGAACGTATGCCAGAAGATGGTGCTGTTCCTGGCCATGCTCACGCCCTACCTCGTTCCCGCCAAGCGGTCGCCCCTGTGCACCTGGTGCGCCGCCTTCGCCCTGTACACCTTCGGGAAGATGCTCTCCACCTCGGTGTCGAGCGAGCTGGACAATACGCTATACGCTCTATTCGTCATCGTGTTCATCCTCGTGCTGGCGACGAGCAGCGTCGCCGGCGTGGTGCTCGACGACAACGCCCTGAGCCGCGAGGGGCGATCGGCCGGCGGAGCGGACAGGGCGCCCGAAGAGACTAATTCCCCGGGCGGCGCCCCCTCGGTCGAGAACGGGGAGCTGGCCGTCATCTGCGATGCCCTCGCCCGGGACTATCGCCTCACCCGACGGGAGGGCGAGATCCTGCGGCTGCTCGCCGAGGGCATGACGGCCTCGGCCATTGCCGAGACCCTCGTCGTGAGCACCTCAACGGCCAAGACCCACATGCGCAATATCTATCTGAAATTGGACGTGCACACTCACAGCGAGCTTCTGCTGCTCGTGCACCGCACAGCGACGCGCAGCTAGGCCCGCACCTTCTCGGCGCGCTGGGCCTGGAGCCAGTCCACCAACGCGGGAATGCCCTCGCCGGTGCGGGCGGAGGTGACGAAGATGTCGAGGGCCGGGTTCAGCAGGCGGGCGTGCTCGGTGAGGCGCTCCATGTCGAAGTCCTCGTTCAGGGGCAGGTAGTCGCACTTGGTGACGATGAGGGCGTCCACGGCGGCGAACATAGGCGGGTACTTCATGACCTTGTCCCAGCCCTCGGGGACGGAGAGCAGCATGACGCGGGTGTGGGCCCCGGTGTCGAAGTCGGCCGGGCACACGAGGTTGCCGATGTTCTCCAGGAACAGGTAGTCGCAAGGGGTCTCGCCGAAGGCGGCGAAGGCGCGCTCCACCATGCCCATCTCCACGTGGCACACGCCGCGGGTGTTCAGCTCCACCGAGGCCACGCCGGCCTCCTTGATCTTGAGGGCATCCACGTCGGACTCGAGATCGGCCTCGATGACGGCGAGGTCTTCCACGCCCCGGCGGCGCAGCTCGGCGATGATGGCCAGCAGGATGGTGGTCTTGCCGGCGCCCGGGGAGGCCATGACATCCACGAAGAACGTGCCCTCGGCGGCCCGGGCCGCGCGGAAGGCGTCGGCGGCCTCGTCGTTGGCGGCCAGGATGTTCTGCTTCACTTCGATGATGCGTCGCTGCTCCATGGGGTTCTCCTTCGTTGGGGCGTGGCAATCCCGCTCGCGCGGGGCCGGCGCGCCCGTTCTCGGCTCCTTATGCTGAGGGCCATCATACCCCATGGGAGCCGCCGCCGCGCCGATCGCCTCTCCTTCATGCGCGATCGGCATGGCCAATGCAAAAGGAGCATCGGCGGAAGCGCCCCTGACGCAAGGAGCCCGCACCGCCTTGGCACAAGAGGCGATGCGGGCCCGAAAGATACGCGCCCGACCGGAGCCGGGCCGCGATATCGGCAACAAGAGAGAGCGAGCCTTGGCGCGCAGGCCAACGCCGCACGGGCCTCTACAGACGCGCCCTATCGGCGGCAAGGCCCTGTTTGACCTCTTCCAGCTGCACCCGCACCGCGTCGGGGGCCGTGCCGCCGTAGGTGGTACGGGCGGCCACGATGGCCTCCAGGTTCAGGCAGCCGGCGATGTCGGCCTCGAACAGGTCGCTTTCGGCCTTGAAGTCCTCCAGCGTGAGATCTTCCAAGTCGCAGCCGCGCTGGTCGCACAGAAGCACCAGGTGCCCCACCACCTCGTGGGCCCGACGGAAGGGCACGCCCTTCTTCGCCAGGTAGTCGGCCACATCGGTGGCGGCCAGGTAGCCCTTCTGGGCCTGGACCATCATGGCCTCGGGGCGCACGGTCATGGTGGCCACCATGCCGGCGGCGCACCGGTAGCAGTCCTCCAGGGTGTCGGCGGCGTCCATGGCGCCCTCCTTGTCCTCCTGGAGGTCCTTGTTGTAGGCCAAGGGCAGCGATTTCAACGTCATCATGAGGGCCATGAGGTCGCCTACCACCCGGCCCGACTTGCCGCGGATGAGCTCGGCGAAATCGGGGTTCTTCTTCTGGGGCATGATGGAGGAGCCCGTGGCGTAGCTGTCGGCCAGGGTGATGAACCCGAACTCGCTCGTGGACCACAGAATGAGCTCCTCGCAGAGGCGCGACAGATGCAGGCACGACACGCTGCAGGCGTAGATGAGATCGAGCAGGAAATCGCGGTCGGACACGGCATCGAGCGAGTTGGGAATGGGGTGGGCGAAGCCGAGGGCCGCGGTGGTGGCGAAGCGGTCGAGGGGATAGGTGGTGCCCGCTAAAGCCGCCGCGCCAAGCGGGCTCGCGTCGGCCGCCTTCCGCGCTGCGGCCAGGCGCTCGAAGTCGCGGGCAAGCATCCAAGCGTAGGCGAGCACATGATGGGGCAGCAGCACCGGCTGGGCGTGCTGGAGGTGGGTATAGCCGGGCAGGATCACATCGAAGTGCTTCTCGGCCGCTTCCACCAAAGCCTCGCGCAGGGCCAGGTTCGCGGCCATGAGGTCGCCCACCCGCTCCTTGGCGTAGAGCCGCGTGTCGGTGACCACCTGGTCGTTGCGGGACCGCCCCGTGTGCAGCCGCGCCCCGGCATCGCCGATGCGCGCCGTGAGCTCCGACTCGATGGCCATGTGGATATCCTCGCTCTGCTGCACGTCGAAGGCGACGGCGCCGGATTCGATATCGGCCTTGATGGCAGCCAGGCCCTCAGTGATGGCCGCCGCGTCCTCGGCGCTGATGATGCCCTGGGCCGCGAGCATCTGCCCGTGGGCCACCGACCCGGCGATGTCCTGGGCGTACAGCTTCTCATCCACGGGCAGCGACGCCCCGAACTGCTGGGTGAAGGCATCGGCGCCTTCGGTGAATCTTCCCGACCAGAGCGCCATTACGCACACACCTTCCCCGCGCCGTGCAGAATATCTTCGGCCTCGTCCACCACGGCCCGACAGGCGGCGTTGGTGGCGTCCACGTCGGCGAAGGCGGGCATGCGGGCGTCGTTGGCGAGCCGATTCTCGGCCCATACCTTGCAGGACAGGCCGTGGATATCGATGAAGCCCTTGGCGGCCTGATGATCGAAGGCGTCATCGGCGTCGTAGGTGGCCAGGCCGAAGTCGTAGAGCGAGAACGGGCTCTTGCGCCCCACCACCGTGCAGCTGCCCTTGTACAGCTTCACCTTCACCGTACCCGTCACGCACTGCTGGGTATGGCCGAGGAAGGCATCGAGGGCCTCCTTGAGCGGCGAGAACCACAGGCCGTTGTACACCTGTTCCGCCCAGGTCTGCTCCAGGGCCAGCTTCTGATGCAGCACGCCCCGCTCCAGGCACAGGTCCTCCAGGGCCTTGTGGGCCTGGATGAGTGTCAGGGCGCCGGGCACCTCGTAGCACTCGCGGCTCTTCACACCCACGAGCCGGTTCTCGATCATGTCGATGCGCCCGAAGCCATGGGCGCCGGCGATCTCGTTCAGGGCGTAGATGACGTCGAGAAGGGACAGGGGCTTTCCGTCGAGCGCACAGGGAATGCCCTGTTCGAAGGTGATTTCCACGTAGGCGGGCGCATCGGGGGCGCTGACAGGGTCGGCGGTCATGGTGTAGATATCGGCGGGCGGCTCGCACCAGGGGTCTTCCAGCACGCCGCATTCGATGGCCCTCCCCCACAGGTTGTCATCGATGGAATAGGGCGCCGCAGCGGTGGCCTTCACCGGCACGCCGTGGGCCGCGGCCCAGGCGATCTCATCAGCCCGGCAGCCCAGATCCCAGTCGCGCACCGGCGAGAGAATCTTCAGGGAGGGATCCAGCATGAGCACCGAGGACTCAAAGCGCACCTGATCGTTGCCCTTGCCGGTGCAGCCATGGGCCACGTACTTGGCCCCGAAAGCATGGGCCACGGCCACGAGGTGCTTGGCAATGAGGGGGCGCGACAGGGCGCTCACAAGCGGGTACTTGTTCTCGTACAGGGCATTGGCCGCCAGGGCGCAGGTCAGGTACTCGTTGGCGAAGGTCTCCCGCATGTCGATGACCGCGCAGCCGATGGCGCCGGTGGCCAGGGCCTTGGCCTTCACCGCCTCCAGGCCGTCGTGCTCCTGGCCCAGATCGCCCACCACGGCGATGACGTCGAGGTCGTATTCCTCCTGAAGCCACTTGATGCACACCGACGTGTCCAGACCGCCGGAATAGGCGAGCACCACCCGCTCTTTCTCGCCCGGGGCGGGTTGAGCCGTGATGTGCAGGGCATCGTGGAGGGACGAGGGGGCGTTGCTGGAGGACGGAGCGGAGGTGTTGCTAGTCATGATCGGCCTTTCTTGTGAGATGGGTATGCAACGGCACTGCCCGGCTCGCAAAGGCGCGATTCAAGAATGGAATGGCAAAGGGATACACCACGGCAATCTCGCGGACCCGGACGGGCCGCTTGCGGTCCGCCGGAAACGATGACGGACCGAGGGGGCGCACAGGCCCCGCAGTTCGTCTGCGTTACGCGCGTCGGCGTCGCAGACTGCGGCTACGTCGGCGTCGGTCGGCGCCGGCCGTGGTGAAGAGGGAGAGGGAGGCAGGACGCAGCACAGCCGCAGCGCTGGCGCCGGCGGCTGTTTCGCTCTGAGCTGCTGCGTGCATCATGAACCTGTTCCTCTCATAGGTGCGCGACCATCCGAGTTATGGAGCCCGTGGCCCCTGGCCGTGCAACTGGCGGCTATTATGCCCCAATTCCTGAGCCGTCAACCTAGAATTAGGAAAAATATGGGGAAACGGCGCAAATTCATTGTGCAGAATGCTGTGCACTTGCACAAAAAAATATGGCTTTTACCTGGCCTCTTGCCTAGACAAAAAGAAATGCGGCCCTGCTTTTTGTGCAGTGCCGCATTCCAGAATACCAAACTGTACAGGTTTTACAGCAGCGCGCCCAGCTTGTCGACGAGTACGTCCACATCTTCCTTGGAGCAGATGAGCGGGGGCAGGAAGCGCAGGGTGGCCGGGCCCGTGGCGTTCAGAACCAGACCCGCCTCCAGGCCCGCGGCGACGATATCGGGGGCGGCCGGGGCCTCGTGGGTCAGATCGATGCCGTTCATGAGCCCGAAGCCGCGCACCTCCTGCACGTGGGGCAGGCCGGCGAGCTGCTCGCGCATGTAGGCGCCCACCTCCTGGATACGGGCCGCCGTGCCCGGGGCCAGCAGCGTGGAGAGCGTGACATGGGCCGCAGCCATGGCGATGTTCGAGCCGCCGAAGGTGGTGCCGTGATCGCCCGGGGCGAAGGTGTCGGCCAGGGAGGCCCGGGCGGCGCAGGCGCCGGCCACGATGCCGGAGGCGATGCCCTTGGCCATGGTGACGATATCGGGCAGCACATCGAAGTTCTGGAAGCCGAAGGGCACGCCCGTGCGGAAGATGCCGCTTTGAACCTCGTCGCAGATCATGAGCGCCCCGTGCTCGGCCGTGAGCCGGCGGATGGCGCCGATGAACTCCTCGGTGCAGGGATGCACGCCGCTCTCGCCCTGGATGCACTCGATCATGACAGCGCAGATGCGATCGCCCTGGGTTTCGAACAGGCGCTCCAGGGCCTCCACGTCGTTGATGGGCGTGGCGGTGAAGCCGGCGGGCAGGGGCTGGAAGGCCTCCTGCTTGGCGGGCTGGGCCGTGGCAGCCAGGGTGGCCAGGGTGCGGCCGTGGAAGCTCTTGGCCAAGGTGACGATGAGGCGCGGCGCCAGCTCGGCATCCTTCCCCGCGGCCTCGGTGCGACGGCGAGCCACGAGCCGGGCCAGCTTGATGGCGCATTCGTTGGCCTCGGCGCCGGAGTTCGCGAAGAAGGTCTTCCACACTTCAGGGTGCGCCGTGTCCACCCCGGTATTCAGCATGCTCGACAGCAGCTGGGCCACTTCTCCGCGGTGCTCGATATAGTAGTAGTTGCTCACGTGGATGAGCCGGGCGGCCTGGTCGCTCACGGCGGCCACGATGGCCGGATGGCAGTGGCCGAGGCTGCACACGCCGATACCGGAGAGGAAGTCGAGGTATTCCTTCCCCGCATCGTCGATGAGGGTCATGCCGCGGCCCTCCACGAATTCCACGGGCTTGCGGGCGAAGGTGCCCATGACGTATTCGGATTCCAGGGCCATTTCTCGGGCGAGGGTCATAAGAGGCTCCTAACGGTTCTCGATGAGCTTGGCGGCGAACTTGCCGACCGGGGACAAGTTCAGGCATTGGGACGAGGCCAGGCCGGTGACCATGGTGCCCATGCCGGAGTCGGTGAGCATTTCCAGCAGCAGGGCATGGGGCACCTTGCCGTTGATGATATGGGCGCCGTTCACGCCGGATTCCAGGGCGCGCACACAGCTCGTGAGCTTGGGAATCATGCCCGAGGCCAGCTTGTCGCCGCGGATCATGGCCTCGGCCTCCCCGAGCGACATCTCGGCAATGAGCGAGGCCGGGTCGGGGTAGTTCTCGTAGAGGCCGTCCACGTCGGTGAGGAAGATGATCTTGTGGGCGCCGATGGCCGCGGCGATGTAGCCGGCGGCGATGTCGGCGTTCACGTTGTAGCAGCCGCCGTCCTCGCCGATGGCGATGGAGGCGATGATGGGAATGTAGTCGTCGGCCACCAAGTCCTCGATGAGGGGCGTGTTGATGCGGGTGATCTTCCCCACGCGCCCAAGGGCGGGACTGGCCTGCTCGGCCACGATGACACCGGCGTCGGTGCCGGAGATGCCCACGCCCATGTTGCCGTGGGCGTTCATGGCCTCCACGAGCTGCTGGTTCACTTCCCCGGTGAGCACCATGCGCACGAGATTCATGGCCTCCTCGGTGGTGACGCGCTGGCCATCGACGAATTCCACGGGGATGTCGAACTGGTCGAACACGCGGTTGATGGCCTTGCCGCCGCCGTGGACGAGCACCGGGTTGATGCCGATGATCTTCAGCAGCACGATGTCGGCCATGACCTCGGCGGCCAGCTCGGGGTTCTCCATGGCCGAGCCGCCGTACTTGATGACGATGGTCTTGCCCGTGACCTGCTTGATCCAGGGCATGGCCTCGTAGAGGATTTCGCCAGCCGTGGTAGACGGCCCGTCGGCGCGAACTTGCTGGGCGTACTTCATGAGCGGTAGTCTCCATTGATCGTGACGTAGTCGTGGGAGAAGTCGCAAGTCCACATGACCGCCGACTCCTCCCCCGCGTGCAGGTCCACGTCGATGGCGACCTCGGGGTCTTCGAAGCGGCGCAGGGCCTCTTCCTCGTCGAAGTCCACCACGAGCCCGGCACGGCACACGGGCAGTCCCAGTATATCGATGTCCACGGCCTCCTGGTTGAAGCGGGCCCCGGAACGTCCGAGGGCGGCGGCAACGCGGCCCCAGTTGGCATCGTGACCGTACACGGCCGTTTTCACGAGGGGGGAATTGGCCACGGTGCGGGCGGCCGCGTCGGCGTCGTCGGCTGTGGCGGCTCCGCGCACGGTGACGGTGATGAGGCGCGTGGCCCCCTCGCCGTCGGCGGCCATGGCGCGGGCGAGCGTGGTCGTGAGCTCGTCGAGAGCTTCCTGGAAGGCGGCGAAGGCCGAGGTGCCCGGGGTGAAGGTCGGGCCGCTCGGGGCCGCCGCACCCGAGGCCAGGGCGAAGCAGGTGTCGTTAGTGGAGGTATCGGAATCCACGGTGACCTTGTTGAAACTGCGGTTCACCGAGGCGGTGAGGGCCGCTGACAGGTCGGGCGGCGTGAGGGGCGCATCGGTGGTGATGACGGCGATCATGGTGGCCATGTTCGGCATGATCATGCCGGCCCCCTTGGCCATGCCGCCTACGGTGAACGTGGCGCCCGGATATCCGATGGCATCACCCGAGAAGGTGACGGCGCCATGCTTGGGGCGGGTGTCGGTGGTCATGATGGCCCGAGCCGCTGCAAGACCCTGGGCCGCGCGCGCTTCGGGCCCCTCGGCCGTGGCCAGGGCCGCCAGAGCCGCGGGCACGCCCGTGGCGAAGGGCGCGAGGCGCAGATGCTGGCCGATGACGCCCGTGGAGGCCACGAGCACCTCGTCGGCCGGGCAGCCCACGGCCTCGCCCACCAGCTCGCAGGTCTCGCGGGCCGCTTCCAGGCCGCGCTCGCCCGTGGCGGCGTTGGCGATGCCCGAGTTGATGACCACGGCCCGGGCGCAGCCGTAGGCCGGCGCTCCAGGGCCGCCCTCGTCCAGGTGCTCGCGGGACACGCGCACCGGGGCGGCGCAGAACACGTTGGTGGTGAAGGTGGCCGCCGCCGCGCAGGGCTCGTCGGCCACGACAAGGGCCATGTCGAGCCGCTCGGGGTCGGGGCGGAAGCCCGCGTGGGTGCCGATGGCGCCAAAACCGAGGGCGCTGGCGGCACTGCCCGCGGGGTGATAGGTGAAGGTGGTCTCTGCCATGGGATTCGCTCCTTAGACGGGGTTGGCGATCTCTTCCAAACCGGTAGTTTCGGGCAGGCCGAACACGATGTTGGCGCACTGCACGCCCTGGCCGGCGGCACCCTTGCCCAGGTTATCGATGGCGCCCGTAGCCACGATGAGACCCGCGGGGTGCACGGCCACGCCCACCTGGGCGCGGCAGGTGCCGGCCACCGAGGCGGTGCGGGGCTGCACGCCGGCATCCATAACCGACACGAGCGGGCTGGCCGCGTAGAAGTCGCGGTAGAGGGCCACGAGCTCTTCGGTGGTGGGAGCGGCGCCCGGGGCCAGCGGCAGCGTCACCGTGGACAGCAGGCCGCGGTTCAGGGGGGCCAGATGCGGGGTGAACACGAGGCGTCCCTCAAGCCCCAAGATCTGCTCGATCTCGGGGGTATGGCGGTGGGTGCCCACGCCATAGGCCTCCATGTTCTCGTTGGCGAAGCAGAAGTGGGTGCGCTCGGTGGCCTTCTTGCCCGCGCCGGTCACACCGGAGACGGCATCGGCCACCACAGGGGCCGCGGCGTCCACGAGCCCCGCGCGGATAGCGGGAGCGGCGGCCAGGGACGTGGCCGTGGGATAGCAGCCGGCGCAGCCCACGAGCACCGCCTCGCCCGCGGCGCGCCGGGCCGCGGCGGCGGCCAGCTCGTCGCCGGTGAGCTCGGGCAGGCCGAAGGCGGCCGTAGCCAGGAGATCGGGGGCGGTGTGGGGCGCGTACCACTGCTCGTAGACGGCCGGGTCCTTCAGGCGGAAGTCGGCCGACAGATCGATGACGGTGACGCCGGCGGCGATGAGATCGCCGGCCACGGCCATGGCGGCCTTGTGGGGCACCGCGAGAAATGCCACGTCGCAGGCGGCCAGATCGGCTTCCTCATGGGTGGTAAAGGCCAGGTCGGTCACGCCGGTGAAGGCCGGATAGGCCCGGGCGATGGGGGTGCCGGCCAGGGCATCGGAGGTGGCGGCCACCAGTTCGAACTCGGGATGCCGCGCCAGGAGGCGCACCAATTCAATGCCGGCGAACCCGGCGGCTCCCACAACTCCAGCTTTATAGGTCATAGAGACTTCCTTCCCTCATGCCTGCCCATGGGCTCCGATCTTCTTGAGCACATGCACAAAGATAAGCCTTTTAGTTGCCGTTTCATCATACCCCCTCTTGCAGCCGCAAGCGCGAGAAAAGCGCCGTTTGTGACAACTTGGAGCAGCTTGCACCCCCGTCGGCCCCGCACGGGCTCCTTCCGCTAGACTGGGATGCACATTCTTTTGGAAAGGAGCTCGCGATATGAGCAACAAAGGCAAGAAGGTCAAGGTGCACTACACCGGTACGCTGGATGACGGCACGAAGTTCGATTCGTCCGTGGACCGCGGCGAGCCCATCGAGTTCACCTGCATGGCCGGCCAGATGATCCCCGGCTTCGACGCCGC
>NZ_JBQIIT010000058.1:0-3700 GCF_056795635.1 Adlercreutzia sp.
ATGCGAGACTTCGGCGCAGCACCGTTCAAAGACGGCATCGTCCTCACGGTTATGGGCGATGCGGGGGCGGTCGCGTACATCTACGACAGCGAGTTGAAGCTGGAAGAAACTCTGGCGCTGGAAGAGCTTCTGTCCGGCGATCCGGTGCTCGATCCCGGCTGTGTGGCGGCGTCGAGCGACGGGAATCGGCTGGCCATCGCAGGCCTTAGCGCCCTCTACCTTTACGACCGCCCGGCCGGCCAGCTGACTACCCTGCTCGACACTGCCCAAGGCATCGGCGGCTCCAGCTGCATGGCGACCTCGCTGAACGGCGCCGCATTCACCCCCGACGACGACCGCGTGGCCTTTTTCGGCGACGGCTTTTCCGCCGAAAGCGGAGATGGCGAGGACAGCGCGCCGGTATGGGGAACCATAGGCATCGACGGCAGCGAGCTTGAGCTTGACTGGCTGGAATCGGAGGGCGTGGAGGAGATGCTGCGAGCCGACGGCCGGCTGTTCTTTCCCCCTGCGATTTCCCATGTCGACGGGAGCCTTCCCTGGGTCGATGCGGCAAGCGGCGCCGCGCATCGGCTCGCCTTTTCCGCGAGCGACGAGGGAGGGGACGGTATCTACGTGTCCGAACAGGGCAAATACGTCGCCACCGCCGAACTGGGCGACGTGCTCACCGTGCGGGTCTATGCCGTTGACTCCGGCGAGCTTCTGGCCACCGAGACCATCGAGGTGGACGACTCCCGCTATGTGGGGCGGGTTCCCCAGGTGATCCTTCTAGATGATGCGCAGGCCGCCATCGTGCTTCTGGGCTGCGGCATAGAGGAAATCGACACGGCAGTCGCCACGTTCAGCTTTGGAGCCTAGCATGGAGATTCAGTTCGATAACGTAGCGAAATGCTACAAGGGCAAGTACGCCCTCAAAGACTTCAGTGCCACGCTGGGCGAAGGCGTCTTCGGGCTACTGGGCGAAAACGGCGCCGGGAAGACGACGCTCATCAGCATCCTCGTGGGCATCTTGCGCGCCGACGGCGGGACAGTGAGAGCCGATGGGCGCGACGTTGGGGCGCAGGGCCGCGCATTTCTGGCCGATTTGGGCTATATGCCGCAGTACCCGGTCTTCTACCGCGACTTCACCGTGGGGGATTTCCTCCTCTACATGGGAGCGCTGAAGAGCCTGTCCCCGGCTTTGGCGCGAAGCCGCGCGGCGGAATTGCTGGACACCGTGAATCTGTCCGACGCGCGGGACAAGAAGATCGGCGCCCTTTCGGGGGGCATGCGCCAGAGACTCGGTATTGCCCAGGCCATGCTATCCGACCCGAAGGTCCTGGTGCTGGACGAGCCCACCGCCGGCCTGGACCCGGGCGAGCGCATCCGCTTTCGCAACCTTATCTCCCGATTCGCCCCTGGGCGCACCATCCTTCTGGCCACCCACATCGTGCCCGACGTTGAGTGCATTGCCACGGAAATCCTGCTGCTGCGCCGCGGCAAGCTGCTCATGCAGGGAGCCCCGAGTGCGCTGGAGCAGAGCATCGCGGGCAAAGTGTGGGAGGTAACGGCGGACCTGGAACAATCCCGGCGGCTGGCCGAACGCTGCTGCATCGGCAACATGAAACAGGACGGTGCCCTCTTCTCGCTTCGTATCGTCAGCGACGAGTGCCCCTGTGCGGGGGCTCGGCCAGCGCGACCGAACCTGGAAGACGTGTTCCTGTATTTCTGCCAGGACGGCGATGCACCATGCGCCTAGTCTGGTACGAATTCGCCAAGCTTTTCTGTCGGCGATCGGTTCTCGTGCTCTTCGTCCTGTTCAGCGTTATAAACCTGGCCAAGATCTACAGCGAGTGGGATGCCTATTCGTTTCTGGCCGACGGAAGCGCCGAGCGCAGCTGGCACACCGTCTACTGGCAGCTCTACGACCAGTACCAAGGCCCCATTACGCCCGAAAAGGTGCAGCAGCTGCTGGCAACGTGGCAGCCTTTGGCCCAGGCCACGGCGGACATGACCGCCAGCACCGCCACTGACGACGCCAACTCCCTGACGGGAAACCTCTACAGCGATCGGAATCTACTGGAGAAGTACTTCGTCGATCCCATGCAGTATTGCTACGAATATGGTGACCGTGCTGCATCGGTGGCGGAAAAGGCGCGCCAGAACGCCGAGGCCGCGGCTCAGGCCGGAGCCTTGTACCAACAGCGGGAAAGCGCCGCCCTGTACCAGATCTACGCCGGTCGTACCGTGCCCGACTTCGCCTACACGGAGATGGCCAACTACTACCTGAACTACGACTTCTCCCTCGTTCTCGTGCTGCTTCTGGGACTCTACGGCGTGGCCGGCACCTTCGTGGAGGAGCGCGAAACGCAGATGGACCGGTTGCTGCTCACGAATCCCAATGGCGGCAGCCGCACCGTTCTCGCGAAGCTGATGGCAGCCAGCGGGTTTTTGCTGCTGGTGACCATGTGGTTCTCGCTGCTTGACCTGGCGGGCTTCGGGGCCGCCTTCGGCACCT
Source organism: Adlercreutzia sp. (assembly GCF_056795635.1). Lineage (NCBI taxonomy): Bacteria > Bacillati > Actinomycetota > Coriobacteriia > Eggerthellales > Eggerthellaceae > Adlercreutzia > Adlercreutzia sp. The sequence goes on from NZ_JBQIIT010000058.1 coordinate 2,495, forward strand.
TAGAGGGCTTGGATTTGCCGGTGTACGCCATCCCCAGCTTCGCCGAGGCACCGGTCGACCTCAGCGTCCTCCAATTCGCGGTGCTGGCGGCGGCGCTGCGAAGCGTCGGGCTCTGGGCTTTGGGCATGGTCTGGCTTGCGGTGTCGCTGCGAGGCAGAAACGCCCTCGTTCCCCTTGTCGCCAACTTCGCGCTCACCGCCGTGCTCGTCATCGGCGGCGCGAGCGCGGCCTATTCCCACTTTGTCTGGGCGAAAGCGCTCGATCCCTATTCGCTGCTGGCGGGCCGCCCCCTCCTGGCCCAAACGGAGTTTCTGGACATCGGCGGCTTCCCCGTCCTGTCCTGGCAGGCAGCGCTCGCAATCTCCCTGGTTGCGGGGCTCGTCATTGCCGCAGCCATCTATCTGCTTTCGCCCCGAAACACCTACTGTCCCATAAGGAGGCTGCGATGATGGTGCTCGCCTATGAATGGAAGAAGCTCATGATCGGGCAGCGAGGGTTGGCCTGTCTGCTGGCGGCCCTGGTGGTCAGCGGGGTCTGGCTGGCGGCGACCGAACAGCCCCAGAACATCGCCATGCAAGAGCACCGATCCGATTACGCCTGGTGCCTGGAAAGGCTGGACGGGGCGTTGAACGACCAGAAGGAGGCCTGGCTTCAAGACGAGAGCGAGGCCATCACGGAAGCGAAAGCCGCCCGTGCCGAGGCGCAGGAAAGCTACTACAGCGGCCTCACCTCGGCTGAGGATTACGAAAGTGCGGCGGCCCAGGCCGGGGAGGTGCTGGCCCACGAGCGGGGCTTCGACGCCGCCTTCGAGCAGTACCTCTATGTATCGGAGAACCCGACCAACCGATACTTCCTTGAGACGAACGGCTGGGCCGGGCTTCTCTCTGTCCAGACGCTGGATTTCGCGGTGCTGCTGGCCGTCTTGTATCTGGCCGCCGCGGCTTTCTGCTCGGAATACGCCTGCCAGATGGACGCGCTTTTGCGCACGACCCCCGAGGGCCGCGCAAGCGCCCGGTGCAAGGTGCTCATCGTCATCGGTTCCGCCGTTGCCCTTTGTGTCGCGCTCTCCCTTCTCCAGCTCACGTTCTTCGCGGTGAAATACGGGCTGCCCCACGGGGACTATCCCCTCCAGAGCGTTCCGCTTTTCGGCACCAGCGAGAAGAGCCTCTCCCTTGCAGAGGCGTTCGTAGCGGCCGCCGCCCTCCG
>NZ_JBQIIT010000008.1:0-46126 GCF_056795635.1 Adlercreutzia sp.
AACCTGGCGGCAGCCGGGGTGGACGGCACCGACGTGCTCATGGTGGGCAACAACACCGTGGAGGATCTCTCCTTCATGCACCTGGGGGCCGACGGCTACCTCGTGACCGACTGGCTGCTCGACCCGGTAGACTTCGACCTGGGCTCGGTGAAGCACGGCACCATGGCCGACTTCGCCGCCTTCGCCGCCGCCCTGCCCCCCTGCGCCCATCCGGCCGGGTCCGTGGAGACGGGGGCCATCGACCCGGCCGAGGCCGCGGCGGTGCTCGCCGCCAACGACGGCGGCACTCTGGACGGGGGCGACGCCGCGGCCCACGCCGCTGCGGCCACTGACGACGTGCTGGCCGCCCAGGCGCCCGGCTCTCGGGAGGTGTAGCCGTGGCACTGTTCGATTGCACCTGCGAGGCCACCTCCGGCCACGCCCGGGCCCTGGCCTACGAGACGGCCCACGGCACCTTCCACACCCCCATGTTCATGCCCGTGGGCACCTCGGCCACGGTAAAGGGCGTCACCACCGACCAGCTGCGCGCTCTGGGCAGCCAGGTGGTGCTCGCCAACACCTATCATTTGGCCATGCGCCCCGGGGCCGACCTGGTGGAAGAGGCCGGCGGTATCCACCGCTTCATGAACTACGACGGCCCCATGCTCACCGATTCCGGCGGCTTCCAGGTGTTCAGCCTGGCCGACACCGTGAAGCTGTCCGATGACGGCGTCACCTTCAAATCCATCTACGACGGGTCCAACATCCACTGGACGCCCGAGGAGAACATGGTCATCCAGCAGAAGATCGGCGCCGACATCGCCATGCAGCTGGACCAGTGCGCCCCCTACCCAGCCGAGCGCGCGTTCGTGGCGAAGGCCGTGGACTACTCGAGCGCCTGGGCGCGCCGCTGCCTGGCGGCCCACACGCGCCCCGACCAGACCCTGTTCGGCATCGTCCAGGGCGGCATGCACCTCGACCTGCGCCTGGAATCTATCCGCCGGCTGCGGGAGATCGAGGACGAGTCGCTGGCGGCCGGAGGCCGGCGCTTCGGCGGCTTCGGCATCGGGGGCTACTCGGTCGGTGAGGATCACGAGGTGATGTTCGAGACCTTGGGCGATGTGGCCCGGGCCTGCCCCGAAGATCGCCCCCGCTACCTCATGGGCGTGGGCAACCCCACCACGCTGGTGCGCGCCGTGCGCGAGGGCGTGGACATGTTCGACTGCGTGCTGCCCACCCGCACGGCCCGCATGGGCACGGCGTTCTCCAGCACGGGGCGCATGAACATGCGCAACGCGAAGTTCGCCCGTGACTTTACGCCGCTCGATCCCGCCTGCACCTGCCCCACCTGCACCAACTACACCCGCGCCTACATCCGCCACCTGGTGAAGCAGAACGAGATGCTCGGCGCCATGCTGCTGTCGGTGCACAACCTGCACTTCCTGCTGGACCTGATGCGCCGGGCCCGCGAGGCGGTGCTGGCCGATGCCTACGAGGACTTCTACCAGGCGTGGATGAACTCGCCGGCCGCCGCCGACTACTAGGCGGGGTAGCAGGGCCGAAAGCATTTGCACCCCTGCGGGCAGCCTCCCGCGCCCCTTCCCCACTCCCGCTTCGCCGCCAACCAGGGGGCGAAATAGGGTGTCCGCAATCAGCATACCGCGGAAGTCGCGGCTGCGCTCAGGGATACCGCGAGGGAGGGTCTTCCACCGTCCCGACCCATTCCGCTCCTCAAGCGTCAATAGCACCCCGTTTCCCCACCTCGGGAAACGGGGCGCTATTCCGTTCTATACCACCTTTCCGTCAATGAGGTGCCGTGATTTTCCATCCGTTTCGTTACAGCTTGTCAACAAGTACCCACGGGAAGGAAACGAGTGCGGCCGAACGCTGACAGCCCCATTACGAGACGTTAAACTGAACTCAATGTCACGGGCTCGCACACCGCCAGAGATGAAGGGGAAGCAGGCAGCGGTCCGCGGCGACGACCTTCGACGCAGTCTGAAAGGACTTGATGATTATGACCGCAACGCTTGCCGATCAGTTGGCCCCCTACGGGATCGACTACGTGGACGCCATGGACCGCTTCGGCGACAACGCCGACCTCTACGAGCGCCTGGCCCTGAAGTACCTGGACGACGAACACCTCGTGGCCCTCAAGGCCGCCATGGAGGCCGCCGACTACTCCGAGGGCTACAGCCAGGCCCACGCGCTCAAGGGCGTGGCCGGCAACCTCTCCTTCAAGGACCTGTTCCAGTGCGCGGCGCTGGTGTCCGACGCTCTCTACGCCGGCGAGTACGAGGCCGCCGCGGCGCACATGCCCGAGGTGGAGCGCACCCACGAGCTCGTCATCAAGGGCCTCGCCGCCTGGCAGAACAACCAGCTGTAAGCCGTTTCGCGAACAGAGCGCGAGAATCAAGAGGGGCCGGCGAAGCGAATCGCCGGCCCCTCTTGCGTTGCGGGAGAAATTCTCCCCTACAGCTCCACGCGCTCGAACATGTCGGGGCCGGCGCCGCAGATGGGGCAGCGGTAGTCGGCGGGCAGGCCGTCGGGATAGCCCTCCTCCACGTAGCCGCAGAGCATGCAGCGCCAGGCGACGCGCTTGCCGGCCTCGGCGCCAGCAGCACCCTCCCCCGTCGCGGGCGTGGCCGGAACCTCGTCGCCGCCGTTGTAGGTGGCAGCCTTCGGCGGCGTCTTGCCGCCCTTCACCGCATGGTAGTGGGCGTAGGTCAGCGCCGAGCCCTCGGCCAGTACGTCGGCCTCTTCCACCACGCCCACGAACAAGTAGTGGCTGCCCACGTCGATGGTCTCAGTGAGACGCACCGAGAAGCGGGCCAGAGCGTGATCGAGCACGTAGGGAATCTCGGCGCCGTCCTCGCGGTAGCTACAGAACGAGAACTTGTCGGTATCGAGCGAGCTGTGGAACCCGAAGGCGCCGATGAGCTCCATAGGGGCCTCCTCGGCCAGCACCGTAGCGGCGAAGCGTCCAGAGGCGATCACGCCGGCCGTGGTGGCGTTCTCCTTGTTGAGGGACACCGCCAGCGTCGGCGGCTCACTGGCCACCTGCACGAGCGTGTTCACCACGCAGCCGCAGCGCCGCTCCCCCTCCCGAGCCGTAATGAGGTACAACCCCGAGGACAACGAGCGAAATGCCTTGCGATCAATCATGGAAGTTCCTTTCCCCCTGGCGCACTGGTCTGTGTCGGAAATCATTGTAAGTCACGACCCGCAGCCCGTGCGCCGAAGATAGGGGCAGTTGCCAATTCGTTGGGGCGCCTCGCAAGAACGCCCCAACGAATCGCACGGGAATTCGCTACCCGCAGTTGCTGCACACGCGCTTCTTGCCCGACTGGGCAATAGTGCCGCTGAGAATGCTCTTCGAGCGCTTGAGCGAGACGCAATCCCTCGTGGTGTGGTAAACCTCGCCGCCGGCCACCCAGTAAACGGTGCGGGCCACGTTGGGCCGCTCCGCGCTCACGGGACCGGTGGTCTTATAGGTAGTCGGATCGAAATAATAGCGCTTCCCGCCGATGACATGCCAGCCCGACAGAGCGCGACCGTTGCCGTCGAAGTAGCTCTTCGTACCATCCTTCCAGCTAATCCAGCCCTTCTGCATGACGCTCTTGCCGTCGAAGTAGTACCAGTAGCCGCCAATGGTCTGGCTCCAGCGCAGACTCTGGGCGGTCGAAGGGCTGAAGTAGTACTTCACGCCGTTGAAGCTGCGCCAGCCGGTGAGGGCGCGGCCGTCCCAGTCGAAGAAGCTCTTCGAGCCGTTGCTCCAGGTGACCCAGCCCCGCTTCATGCGGGAGGCGCTGTCGAAGTAGTACCACTGGCCGCCCAGCTTCTGGCTCCAGCGCAGGCTCATGGCCGTGGCTGGGTCGAAGTAGTACTTCACGCCGTTGAAGCTGCGCCAGCCGGTGAGGGCGTGGCCGTCCCAGTCGAAGTAGCTCTTCGAGCCGTTGCCCCAGGTGACCCAGCCCCGCTTCATACGGGAGGCGCTGTCGAAGTAGTACCACTGACCGCCCAGCTTCTGGCTCCAGCGCTTGGAGATACCCGTCGCCTCATCGAAGTAGTACTTCACGCCGTTGAAGCTGCGCCAGCCGAGAAGGGCGGCGGCATGGCCCTTAGCATCGGGGTGGAAGTAGCTCTTGGTACCGTCCTTCCAGGTGACCCAGCCCTTCTGCATGACGCTCTTGCCATCGAAGTAGTACCACTGGCCGTCGATCTTCTGGCTCCAGCGCTTGGAGATGGCCGTGGCCGGGTCGAAGTAGTACTTCACGCCGTTGAAGCTGCGCCAGCCGGTGAGGGCGTGGCCATCCCAGTCGAAGTAGCTCTTGGTGCCGTTCTTCCAGGTGACCCAACCGGTCTGCATGGCGCCGGAACCGTCGAAGTAGTACCACTGGTCGTCGATCTTCTGGCTCCACTTCACTGGCTGCCCATCGCCGCCGTAATAGCGCGTAACGCCCCGGTCGGTGCGCCACCCGGAGAACTTCTTATCCCGAGCTGCAGCCACGGCCTTGGCCGCATCGACGACACCGTAGCCGGACTCGACATCCTTGCCCGCAGTGTTCACGTCTTTCGCCGTCTCGCACAGCACCGTGCGCACGTCCGCAGCGCAGAAGTCGGGGCGAGCGGCGCGCACGAGGGCGGCACTCGCAGCCACGACAGGACAGGCCATGGAGGTGCCGCTCAGGTAGCCATAGCCGTTCGTCACTTTGTCGTCTTCCAGAACGGTGCTGAGAATGTGCTCGCCCGGTGCCGCGATGTCGCACCAGGAACCGTAATTGGAGAAGTCGGAGCGCATGTAGCCGTCCGTCTCCCACGTCTTGCTCCCATAGGTCGGAGAGTTGGGGGGAATGCATCCGCGCTTCGACACGCTGATGACGCCGATGGCGTCATCGCAGGCAGCCGGATAACTCGGCACAGCCGTGTCCTCGTTACCGGCTGCGCACACGAGCACCATATCTTCATCGCGCGTCAGCTCCGTGCACACCTCGTTCATGAAGTCGGCCAGATCTCCCGTGCTCTCGATGAATCCCAAGCTCATATTCACGACTTGACACCCGATGTCGCGAGCGTATTCCAAGCCCACGAGCACGTCGTAGAGGGTCGCGTTGGGCTCCAAGCTCCCATTCACATATACGTTCTCGGAGAAGATATCCACCGCCACCAGATCGACGAGCTTGTTGGCGTTCGCCGTCGCGCCACCACTCGCCACCCCCAAGGAACCGCCGTTGTTCGCCTGGGCGGCGATGATGCCGGCTACGTGGGTGCCATGGGTGCTCGGAATCGCCATAGAGGCACTGCCGTTCGTGTAGCCGTCGCCACGCAGGGGCCTGAGATCATAGCGGCTGTGATCGGCCGCCAGCCATACTACCTCTCGGCTCAGGGAGCGGTTGACCGTATTCGCCAGATCGGGATGGCTCAGGGACGCGCCCGTATCGAGCACTGCCACCCTTACCGGAGCATTCGTACCGCGGTTCGGGAGCGCCTCCCACGCCTCGGAGGCCCGGACGGCATCGAGATACCACTGATCAGCGGCATAGGGATCCTTGGCGCTGGCCATGGCCGGAGCGGCATTGGCCTCTTCAACGCCGGAGCCCTTCTCGAAGAGCCGGGCAACGTAATTGGGCACTGCGTATTTGACGCCCTCCTGGGCCTGAACCTCCGCCACAGCCTCCTCTACCGAGGTGCCGTCGTCGATCTCGATGAGGACCGCCTCGCCGCTGGCGAAGGACACCGCATCCGAGCCCCCATCGGCGCCGAGCAGCCCAGCCACAGCCGCACGCTGGCCCGCAGAGGCCCCGCGCTCGTACATGACAACGATCTGGTCGGCGCGGAAATCCGAGGACTCGCCATCGGCAGAGGCCACAATCGCCGCGGGATCCATCGCGTCGCCATCGGCGACAGGCTGCCCGTCGGCCTCATCCGCCACCGCCGCCTCGTCCGGCACGTCGGAAGCCGTCGGGGAATCGCCATCAGCCGAAACGGCACCCTCGCCCTCGGCACCCTCGGCGCCATCGACCGGCGAGGCATCCCGCTCCTCGTCGGGAACGGCCTCCGTTGCAGCCCCCTCTTCGGCGGCCCGCTTCTCGGCGATGGTCACCGGTGGCTCATCGGCGGCGGCCGAAGCGGCCCCGAGGGCCCAACCTCCCGGCACGCTGCACGCCAACGTTGCCGCCAGCAAACAGGACAATCCCGCGCGCGCCGCGCGCGCCAGGGTGAAACTGCTTCGTTCCATGGGACGCTCTCCTCACTCCCGTCATGCCTCATCGGCACCAAACGGTGCGGGACATCCCCCATCGCCCCATCCCGTGAAGCCGATCTCCTCAAGACATCATTTTACTGCATGCACGGGGAAAATACCGCGGCAACGGACCCTTATCTCGTGCCCAGGTGGAAACGTGCGCCAGGACGCACCTAGGCGAAATAGGCCCGAACCGTCTCGATGACCTTCGCGCGGTCGGCCTCGTCCATGGCGTAGTACATGGGCAGGCGCACCAAACGCTCGCTCACCTCGGTCGTGTGCACGTCCTCGCCGTCGAAGCGGCCGAAACGCGCCCCGGCCGGAGCGCTGTGCAGGGGCACGTAATGGAAGCACGCCTGCACGCCCCGATCCTTCAGGAAGGCGATGAAGGCAGTGCGGTCGGTGAGCGAGGGCAACAGCAAGTAGTACATATGGGCGTTCTGGACGCAATCCTCGGGAACGACCGGGCGCTGCACCTTGCCCGCCGCCTCCAAGGACGCGAAGGCCTCGTGGTAGGCGCGCCAGGTGGCCATGCGATCGTCGTAGATGGCATCGGCTGCTTCCAGCTGCCCCCACAGGTAGGCGGCATTCAGGTCGCCGGGCAGATAGCTGGAGCCCTTGTCCACCCAGGTGTACTTGTCCACCTGCCCGCGCAGGAAGCGAGAGCGGTTGGTGCCCTTCTCGCGGATGATGTCGGCGCGCTCGCGATAGGCCGGGTTGTTGACGAGCACAGCGCCCCCCTCGCCCATGGAGTAGTTCTTCGTCTCATGGAAGGAGTAGCAGCCGAAATCGCCAATGGTACCGAGGGCACGGCCCTTGTAGCTGCTCATGACACCCTGGGCGGCATCTTCCACCACCAGCAGGTTATGGCGGCGGGCAATGGCCATGATGGCGTCCATGTCGCAGCCCACCCCAGCGTAGTGCACCGGCACGATGACCCGGGTCCGCTCGGTGATGGCCGCCTCGATAGCGGCCGGATCGATGTTCTTCGTATCGGGCAGAATATCCACGAACACGAGGCTGGCCCCCATGAGCACGAAGGCCGTCGCCGTGGAAGAGAAGGTGAAGCTCGGCAGAATGACCTCGTCGCCCGGCCGCAGGTCGCAGAGCATGGCCGCCATCTCCAGGGCCGTCGTGCCGCTCGTCGTCAGCAGCACCTTTTCGGCGCCGGTGCGTTCCTCGAGCCATGCCTGGCACTGCTTGGTGAAGGGGCCGTCGCCGCATATCTTATGGTTCACCTCCGCTGCCTGGCGCACGTATTCCATCTCGGTGCCCACGCAGGGAGGAACGTTAAAATCGATCATCGGACAAGCTCCTTTTCAGATACACCCTCTCGGCCCGACCGCGCCTTTCGACGACGGGCCCACCCTATCTCGAACGCGGCAATGAACGCCAGCGCGGCCCCTGAGCACAGAAGCCCCGCATCGAGCCCCGGCGTTCGGTACGAAAACCGGATCTCGTGACGCCCGCCATCGGCCTCGACGGCCATGAAGCCGACGTTCGCCCTCAGTATCTCAACGGGCTTCCCGTCCATTGTAGCGCTCCAGCCTGCCGAATAGGGAACGGATACGAAGACGTAGCGGGAATTTCCCTGATTTTCATCGGCGACGGCATCGTCTGCGGCCGACAGCGTTACGTCCATGGCGTTGTCCTCGAAAGCGATGGCGGCGGCGTTCTCGCCCTGAAGCTGCGCCGCATTGCCAGCCATGGCCGCCACCGACTGGGTATCGGCATAGAAATCGGCGAACTCATAGGCCCCCACCGCCCCGAAAGTCACGGTGAGCGTCGTCACCGGCTCGGCGCCAAAACCCAGGTTCACCGCCCAGTCCTCCTTGCCCGCGTACTTGGGGCTCGCGCTCGTGACCATCTCGAAGGAGCGCTCCCGCTCGCCGTCGCCCACGGTTACCCAAGCGGTGCGGCCGGGCGTGAACGAGGGATCCTCTGGCAGGTCGTCCACGGTAGTGGCAGGGTTTTCCGTCAACTGCCCCACGGCCGCAGCGGAAAGGGAATGGAAGCGGAACCCCTCGAAGCAGAGGTAGGTCTCGCAGTCGGGGCACCCCGCCAGGGTGAAGGTGGCCGTAGCCCCCTTCTTCGCCGCAAGGAAGCGCCCCTCCTGAACCGTCACCCCGTCGCTGGCGGCCAGGGTCAAGGTCTCGCGCCGGGTCTCCAGGGCCGGTGCCTCCCCCTCGGCCTCGTCCACCCCCAGCACGAGGGCCCGGGTCAGCAGCTCCTGGCGCTGCACGAGATCGAGGCCGTCGTAGACGGCCTGGGAGACCGCCGTGTCGTAGGTGAAGGCCAACGGGAGGGCTCGATCGGTCTCATAGAGCGCGTAGGTGAGCCCGTTGTGGGCGCGGCCGAGATCGGCCACTTTCTCGTAGCCCTCGGGCAGCAAATCGACCGCCTCCGAGGAGGAGATGTAGTACTTGGCCCCGAGCACATAATCGAGGGCGGCCCGCTCACGGGTGCCGTCGAACATCGTGCTCTTCACGTCATCGGACAGCCCCAGGGACTGGCGGAAGTCGTCTACCGCCTGGTTGTAGAAGCTCGAGTAGAAGTCCATGCCCTTGTAGCCGTGGACGAAGCTCCCGTTGCGCCCGTGGGTCGTGTCGGTGCGATTGATGCGGTAGTCGCCGTCCACGGTCTCCAGGACCGGGGCTAGATCGAGCTGCTCGCGGGTGGAGAGCCCGTGCCCCGCCCGAAGGAACTCCTGGTAATAGGAGCTCCCCAGCGGGCTCAGGAACAGCCCCACGTGCACCGTGGCATTGGCCACAAGGGCCAGGGCCAGCAGGAGGCAGAGGGACCGGGAGCGCAGCAGGGGCGGCAGTGCCCGATCGGCAAAAGCCACCCCCGCGCGACGGCATCGGGCCGCCCACAGCGCCAGGGCCCCGAAGATCACCGCGAACATGGCCACCACGGCCAGGGAGAGCAGCGTGGGCTCGACCCAGGCATATCCAAGGGCCCACACGGCCACGAGGGCGGCCAGAATGCCGAGCCGCCTCCACTGGCGCACCGAGAGCCGCGGCACCGCCGGCACGAGGAGCACCACGGCATAGGCGGCACAGAAGCCGAGGATCAGCTCCCAGCGGTCCGTCGGGTACCCGAAGCCGTTCATGACCGAGCCCACCTTCGCGAGCAGCGCGCCCCCAAGGCACAGGGCCGCACCGCAGCCCCAGGCCCTCCGCTCGCGCTCGTCCATGGCACCGCGGGCCACCGCCAGGGCCAGCAGGGCGATCACCGGCACGGCGCCCAGCACCGAGGCATTCTGGGCCGTATGGTTTCCCAACAGCACGCTGGTGAAGCTTCCGTAGAAATCCGGCGTCTGGAAGAAGGGGATCTCGCGCACAATGCCCACGCGTCCCATGGAGGTCAGCGTGATGAACATCGGGATGGTAGAGAAACCCACCACGGCGAACGCGGCCACCAGGCACAGAGCGAACCTCCCCACGAGCCGAGCGAAATCGGCCACGGATCGCGCCCGGGGATAGGCAAAGTAGGCAATCAGGCAGTAGAAGAGCAGGAAGAGACAGGCCATGTAGCCGAAGTAGAGGGAGTACACGAAGATACCCGCCATGGACGCGACGAACAGCAGCGGGTTCTTGCCCGCGAACAGCTTGTCGGCCCCCATGAACACAAGGGGCAGCAGCACGGCGAAATCAACGAAATTCGGGTGGCGCAGCACACCCCAGAACAGCACGTAACCGCAGAGCACATAGGAGAGCGCCCCCACAAGAGTGGGCCCCTTGCCCTTGCCGCGGCTGAAGCAGTACAGCGAGAAGGTCAGCGCCGCCAAATAGAATCGCAGGAACGTGAGGAAGCCGTAGAAGTACTCGGCCAGCGCCGGCGGGCAGAACACGGAGAGCAGGTTGAGCGGCTCGTTGGAATTGCCCGAGGCCGAGACGAGCCAATCGGCCCCGAAACCCAGGTTGAAGGAGTACAGGGGCACCGAGGGCTCCCCTGCAAGCACCGAGGCGACAATGCCGCGCAGCCACTCCCCCTCCGCCACCATGAACGGGAAGTACAGCAAGCGCCCATCGGTCTCCCAAATCAGGGACCGACCGGCCACCACGAGCACCAGTACCACCCCAAGGAAGGCCACGGCGCAGGCAGCCAAGAGCCCCAGGCTGTAGCGCCCCTTCCCCGCCGTTTCCGAGAGGGACCGGGCGAAGGGAGCCTTCGGTGCGCCCTCCGTCTCCGTCGTCTTCCGTGCCATACACTCATCCGTTCCGCGCCTGCTGGCGCCTGACAAAAAGAAACCGGGAGATCGCGTCGATCTCCCGGAGTGCAGTGACCTTGCTGCTCTTCCCGAGGGAATCCCTAATAGGATACCACGCGCGTGCCCCGGGGAATATTGTTGTAGATCCAACGGGCGCATTCAATATCGAGGCGCACGCAGCCGTGGGAAGCCGAGATGCCCAAACGGCCGTCCTGGATACGGGACATGCTGCCCGGCTGATACAGCACCGAGTGGAACAGGTAATTGCCGTAGAACTGGGTCCAGTACCAGCAGGTGTAGCCCGAGCCGAACGACAGACCGCGAGAACCCACCGTATAGGTACCCTTCACCGTCGGCGAACCGGGCGCACCCGTGGTGCAGCTCCAATACCACACCGGCTCCCAGTTGTAGCTGCTGCCGCGGAACACACCCACCTTGTGGGTGCTGCTGTTCACCATGATGATGTAGTTAGTGTTGCTGTAATAATTCTGGGCCTTGTTCCACATGGCCAGCTGGCCGGCCGGGAGCACAACGGGCTTCGTGCTCGTCTCGCCGTTGCTGTCGAAAGTGTAGCGATAACCGCCGATCACCTGGGAGCCAAAGGCCTGACGGCCACTCTCGTAGAAATAGGACCACTTCTGCACGCCACTCCACTTTAGCCAACCGGTGTGCATCTGGTAATCGGAGTCGAAGTAGTACCAGTGGCCGCCGATCTTCTGGTGCCAGCGAACGGCCTTCCCGTCCGACCAATTGAAGTAGTACCAGGCGCCGCCCGACTGCACCCAGCCGCCCGTCTCGCGGCCCTGGGCATCGTAGTAGCTCTTGGTGCCGTCCTTCCAGGTAACGATCCCCTTCACCATCTGCGAGGACGAGTTGAAGTAATACCAGCGGCCGCCCAGCTTCTGGCTCCAGCGCAGGCTCATGGCCGTGGCCGGGTCGAAGTAGTACTTCACGCCGTTGAAGCTGCGCCAGCCGGTGAGGGCCCTGCCGTCCCAGTCGAAGAAGCTCTTGGTGCCGTTCTTCCACGTGACCCAGCCCTTGACCATCTTCGAGTCGGAGTCGAAGTAGTACCAGGACCCGCCCAGCTTCTGGCTCCAGCGCAGGCTCATGGCCGTGGCCGGGTCGAAGTAGTACTTCACGCCGTTGAAGCTGCGCCAGCCGGTGAGGGCCCTGCCGTCCCAGTCGAAGAAGCTCTTGGTGCCGTTCTTCCACGTGACCCAGCCCTTGACCATCTTCGAGTCGGAGTCGAAGTAGTACCAGGACCCGCCCAGCTTCTGGCTCCAGCGCAGGCTCATGGCCGTGGCCGGGTCGAAGTAGTACTTCACGCCGTTGAAGCTGCGCCAGCCGGTGAGGGCGCGGCCGTCCCAGTCGAAGAAGCTCTTGGTGCCGTTGCCCCAGATGGCCCAGCCCGTCCGCATACGGCAGTCATCGCCGAACCAGTACCACGCCCCATCAATCTTCTGACGCCCGCTCACTGCCAGACCATCGCTACCGAAATAATAGCGCTCACCGCTTTCGGTCACCCACGCGGAGGCCGCATAGGTGCCGTCCTCGTACCGGTATCGAAACGACGCCCCTTCCGGCTGCAGGCCCGGCGCGGGCTCGTCGGCATCGTCATCGGCGATGCCTGCGTCATCAACGCCATTGCCGGCATCGGTCGTCGGAGCCACCGCGGGCAGAGCCGGCTCCAGATCGGCCGCAGGCCGATCCGCATCAGGGCCAGCCTCGTCGTCCACGCCTTCGGGAGCCGGCGGTTCGGGCGCCTCCTGGGCGACGTCGCCGCCCGCAGAATCCTCGGCGAGGCCATCGGCCGCCAGAGCGTCCTCGACGGCAACCGGCGCCGGCGATGCGGCAGCCTCTTCCCCGTCGGCCTCCGCGGCCTGGGCCGCCGCAGGAACCGATAGGCAGAGCAGGGCGGCCAAAAGAAGGCTCACGCCCGTTCGCGACAAGGGCGCCGCAATGCTACGTTCCCATTTCTCCATACTGATACATCCTCCTGCATCGTCTCTCGATAATGCACCAGTATACCCCTCGGCAGGGAAAATGGCACCCCTGACAAGGCCTAACGGCTAGGTAAAACGCGGCACGAGAAACGTAAGCCCCGCCTGCTGCTGGTTCACACCCGCCCAGGCGTAGATGGCCCCCATCTGGGTGCCGATCTTCGCAGCCCAATCTCGATCGGTGGCGTACTGGTGGCTCACCGAGCCGTAGCGCGCATACTCGTTGTAGTTCCACCGCATCTTGTACAGCGTGTTCTGGCCGAACCCGTTGTTGAGGTAATTGGTGGCTATCCAGCGGGCCGCGCCATCGATGGCCTTCTCGGGACTGTCCCACCCGTTCTTGATGGCCAGGGCCCGACCGCCCGACAGCGGACTGGAATCGTAGGCGCCGATGCCGTAGAAGTTGTAGTACGTCCCCTTCGGCCACACCTTACCGCCCACGAGTGTCTTGCCATCGTAAGCGTAGCCCTTGGCGAGGGTGGAAGTACCCCAGCCGCTTTCCAGCAGCGCATGGGCCAGCAGGTACACCTCGTTCACCCCATAGCGGCGCGCGGCATCGATGAAGGCCTGGCCCATGCCGGCCAGCTTGCCCGAGCGTCCATTGGCTGTGGAGGCGATGAACGAGTTCAGCTGAGAGGCGGATACCCTCCCGGAGTACCCGCGATTGAGCTGTGCGAACTGGTAGTAGTTCCGGTCTCCCGCCTTGTACGTACTCGGTGTCATGGAGGAGGTGACCTGGGCCAGACTGTAGCCCAGAGACGTCGGGCAGGCCTTGTGCTCCTTGGCTGCCATGCTGGCGAGAGAGACATTGGCGGCCTCGGCCTTGGTATCGGACGCCGTGCTCTGCAATTCCGACTTGTCATTGAAGAAATAGGGCTGCCCGTCAATGGTGTGCAGGCCCCGCAACGACTGGCCGTTGGAGGGATCGAAGTAATAGGTCTTGCCGCCGATGACCTGCCATTCCATAAGCGCGCGCCCCTGGGCATCGAAGTAGCTCTTCGAGCCGTCGGCCTTCCAGGTGACCCAGCCGGTCACCATCTCGGAGTCGCCGTTGAAGTAATAGAGCGACCCGTCGATCCACTGGCTCCAGCGCAGGCTCTTGCCGTCGGACCAGTCGAAGTAGTAGCGCTTCCCGTTCACTGTCTGCCAACCGCCCTGGAGTTTCCCGTCGGCGGCATAGTAGCTCTTGCGCCCGTCGGCGTGCCAGGTGAGCAGTCCCTTGTACATGAAGCTATCGCTGCTGAAGTAATACCACGAGCCGTCGATCTTCTGGCTGTAACGCCGGGAGATGCCCGTGGCCGGGTCGAAGTAGCACTTGCGCCCCTGGAAGCTGCGCCAGCCGAGGAGAGCCTTGCCGTCCCAGTCGAAGAAGCTCTTGGTGCCGTCCTTCCAGGTGATCCAGCCGGTCTGCATGACGCTGTCGCCGTTGAAGTAGTACCACGAGCCGTCGATCTTCTGGCTCCAGCGCTTGGAAATGCCGTTGGCGGGGTTGAAATAGCACTTCTTCCCGCCAATGGTCTGCCACCCCAGCCACGCGCGCCCGGAACTGGGATCGAAGTAGCTCTTCGTTCCATCGGCGCTCCAAGTGACCCAGCCGGTCTTCATCTGGGACTCGCCGTTGAAGTAGAACCAGTTCCCGTTGATCTTTTGGCTCCAGCGCAGACTTATACCGTTGGAGGGATTGAAGTAGTACCACTCCCCATCTATCTCGTGCCAGCCAGTCAGCGCGGCGGCGCGGCCATCGTCCCCTTGCTGGAAATAGCTCTTGGTGCCGTCGGCACTCCACGTGACCCAGCCGGTCTGCATCCGGCATTGGCCGTCGAAGTAATACCACTTCCCATCGATCTTCTGGCTCCACTTCACCGCCTTGCCGTTGGAGCCGTAATAGTAAGCGTAGCCGTTCATCCAGGCCCAGGTGTTCGGTTCGCCGGTCAGCTCCACCTCCTGGGGCTTGCTGGCGAAGGACACGTAGGAGAAGTTCACGTCGCAGTACTTCCGGTACTGGCCGTTCACCTTGCCGATGGAGGTGAACTGCCAGATGTCGGTGTTGGCGATGCCGCAGGACGAGGCCCCGTAGGAATAGCGGGCCACCCAGCGCGACCACCCGTTGCGCTTCATGACGTCGGCCTTGAACACGTCGGCCGTGAGCACGTTGTTGTACCAGTCCTGGTTGGCGTAGATACCCACCTGGTAGCCGGCGGCGCGGATGGCGTTGCAGTAGGCTGTGGCGATCTTGCCGATCATATCCTTGCCGAGCTTGCGCTGGTTGGCGTCTTCCATATCCAGGTACACCGGCAGCGCGAGATCGGAAGGTTTGATGCCCGCGTCCTTCAGCTGGGCGAGGGTCTGTTCCACCTCCTTCGCCGCCGAGTAGGTGGCACCAGTGAGATAACGGGCCCGGGAGTACACATAGACACCCACCTTGATGCCGGCGGCACGGGCCCCCTGGATATTGCGCTTGAACCACGGATCCACGAAGAACTTGCCGTTGGTACCGCCGTCGCCGATGCGGATGATGGCAAAGGTGATGCCGTCGGCCTTCATCTTGGCCCAGTCGATGGCCTTGTAGGTGCCGCCGCTCTCGTTGTTGTAATAGGAGATGTCGACGCCCACCTCTTTGGCGCCGGGCACCTGGATCTTCTGGAAGGGGTCGGAGGGGTCCACCCGGTAGCTGTACCAGCCCACCCCGTCGCTCTTCGACCACGTGGACCGCTCGCCGTTCGCATCGGGAAAGGCGTCGATGGGGGCGATGCCAGCCGCTTCGTTCCACTCGAGGAGCACGTTGTTGGGTACGCCGTCGGTGACGCGCCAGCTCTGGGCCAGGTCGTCGGCCTCTTCCTCGGCCGCCGGCTCTTCGGCTATCTCTTCCGAGGAGACAGCTGGTTCGGCCACGGCATACCCGTTCGCGCCGGCATCATCGGCCTCCGCGGGTGGCACTCCCGCATCCTCGGGATCGTCAAGCTCGTCCTTCTCGGGCAGAGACGGCTGAGCGGAGTCGTCGGGCGCGGACTCGCTCACCCCGGGCGCGGCTCCTGTGTCCGGCACGTCGGCCACCGCCTCGTCGGACCCCCCTACTTCGGGCGCGGGAGGGTCGACCGCCTCGATGTCATCAATCTCGGCATCGAAGTCGTCGCCGAGGGCCGGAGATACGGGCGCGAGGCTGGCGGCAAGGGCTACCGCGAGAACAGAAGAACTCGACTTCGCCCAATACCCCTTGTGCACAGCGGGCTTGGCATGCTTCGCGCGCTGAGCGACCGACCGATAGACCATGGTGAAACCTCCTCGAGTACGGCTCGTCGGACTTCTACTCCCTTCCAAGGGAATCTAATACAGTACAATATCCTTCAGAATTGCAAGCAGCTTCTTCCCGTACTGTCTATCGGCCGCCCACGTACCGCTCAAATTGGCCACATAGGGCGCGCACCCTCTCTTCACGTAGTGAAAGCGAGAGTCGACACAGGGGTTGTTGAGTTCGGCGGTCGAACCATACGCCTTCAGGTGCTGGGCCTGAGCCCGAAGCCCGGTGCGAACATCGGGAAACACTTCGCCGCGCACACCGTTGCCAGTAGCGCCAAGGCCGCCGAAATTGCATTGCTCCGCTTTAACGTCGCCGCCAAATTGCAGATAGCCCGTCTCGTGCATCACCTGGCTGTAGAGAACCTCCGGCCTTACCCCCTCGGAGACCGCCTCATCGTAGATGATCCCACAGAACTGCTGCAGGGTGGCAGCCCCCTTAGAGGCGTACGAATCTGCGGGGTAGGAACGGCCCGAGGCCTGGAAGTGGCGAACCATGAGGGCCACTGTCGTTTTGGGAGCCCCCATGATGGCCTCGCGAATACGTCCATCGGACTCAAATTCATAGACTACCCCGTCGATCATCTGGGTGCCATGCACCATGGCCCCATTGTCGCGCGGGTCGAAATAGCTCCTCGAGCCGTCGTTGTTCCACGTGATCCAGCCGGTCTGGCGCACCCCCTCCCCGTCGAAATAGTACTCTTTGCCGTCAATCACCCGGCTCCATCGCACGCTTATGCCGTTCGCCGGGTTGAAATAGAACTTCTTCCCGTTGAGGCTGGCCCAGCCGAGCAGCGCCGGTGCCCGACCCGAGGAGTCGGCCTGGAAATAGCTTTTCGTTCCATCTTTCCAGGTGATCCAGCCCTTCTGCATGACGCTCTTTCCGTCGAAGTAGTACCACGAGCCGTCGATTTTCTGGCTCCAGCGCTTTGAGATGCCGGTGGCCCGGTCGAAGTAGTACTTCACGCCGTTGAAGCTGCGCCAGCCGAGCAGCGCCCTGCCATCCCAGTCGAAGAAGCTCTTGGTGCCGTCCTTCCAGGTGATCCAGCCGGTCTGCATAACGCCGGACCCATTGAAGTAGTACCACGAGCCGTCGATTTTCTGGCTCCAGCGCAGGCTCTTGCCGTCGGACCAGTCGAAGTAGTAGCGCTTCCCGTTCACCGTCTGCCAGCCGCCCTGCAGCTTCCCGTCTGAGGCGTAGTAGCTCCTGCGACCGTCCGAGGACCACGTCAGCAGACCCTTGTGCATGACGCTGTCACCGTCGAAGTAGTACCACGAGCCGTCGATTTTCTGGCTCCAGCGCTTTGAGATGCCGGTGGCCCGGTCGAAGTAGTACTTCACGCCGTTGAAGCTGCGCCAGCCGAGCAGCGCCCTGCCATCCCAGTCGAAGAAGCTCTTGGTTCCGTCCTTCCAGGTGATCCAGCCCGTCTGCATGACGCCGGACCCATTGAAGTAGTACCAGGAGCCGCCTATCTTCTGACTCCACTTCAGCGCATACCCGTCGGAGCCGAAGTAATACTGGCGCCCGCCCTCTTTGATCCACTGGCTCTTAGCATCAATACCGTCGCCCCTGAGGTAGCGGTAGCCTTTTCCGTCGTAGTAGACTCCGCCTTTGCCCTTGATCGTTCCGGCCGCAATGGCCTCGATAATGCCCTGAGCATCGGCCTCTCCCAACTTCTTGAGGAAGG
This sequence comes from Adlercreutzia sp., assembly GCF_056795635.1. NCBI lineage: Bacteria > Bacillati > Actinomycetota > Coriobacteriia > Eggerthellales > Eggerthellaceae > Adlercreutzia > Adlercreutzia sp. Next base: position 17,419 of record NZ_JBQIIT010000008.1, read on the forward strand.
CGGCGCTTTTCATCTTCACCGCTTCACCGGGATTGGTGATGAAGGCGTGCTCGATGATGATGCCGGGAATGCCGTTCTTGCGAGCGCCATTGATAACCGAATAATAGTCGGCAACGCTCCCATCGCTGTACTTCGATCCGTTGGCCGAATCCTTCGTCTTCACCCCGCGATTCTTCAGGCCGAGGGCGGCGAGCTTGGCCACCACCTTTTTGCCCAAATCGTAGCCGGCCTCATGGGTATCGTAGTTGTAGCTGCTATCGTTGGGAACCCACACCTCGCAGCCTTCCGCCGCCGGAGTGGCGGAATTGATGTGAATGCTCACGAAAACCGAGGCCTTAGCAGCGACGGCCTTCTGCACGCGCTCGGAAAGGCCCACATACACGTCAGAAGAGCGCGTCATGAACACGTTGACGCCGTTCCGCTGAAGCGCCGCCTGGCAGTACTTCGCAATGGAGAGGTTGATGTCCTTCTCTTTGAGCCCGTTGGCAACCGCACCCGAGTCGCTGCCGCCGTGACCCGGATCAAGGGCCACCATGATGTTGGAGGAGGCGCGGGGAGTCGCGGCCAACCGGGCGGAGGCGGCCATCGGAGCCGCGGCCCGGGCGACAGCCCCCTCCTCGAGAGCGTCCTCAATCACATTCTCGGTCTCAACGTCGGCCTCCAGCTGGCCGCTGCCGTCAAGGGACAAGGCCGTCACCTCAATGGCACCCCCCGCAGGCCCCTGAACTTCAAAGGCGTAAGCATCGGCAGAGAACTCCTCGCGAAACTCCGCGTCGCAGCCCTCGATTGCATAGGCGAAGCCCGTAATCTGATATTCGCCCGACTCGAGATTCTCCAGCTCGAAGAGGGCGGCGTTGCCGTCCACGGCCGACGCGGCAACCTCATGATCGCCCGTCAAGGTGAAATAGCGCAGCACGGCGTGGGTGAGGGAGAACCCCTCATCGGAGAGAGCCACGACGATGTTCTGGACCGACCCGACCGCGGGGGACTGCTCGTCGATGTAAACGAATCCCAGCAGGGGCTTCTCAACCTGTCCGCCCTCCGGCTCACCGGAAAGCGCCGTCGCGTCCTCAGACTCCTCCTCGGAAGAACCCTCGGAGACACCAGCGGCATCGGAGAGGGCCCCAGGCCGCCCATTCTCCGCCTCGGAAGAAGCGGCGGAAGCGTCTCCAGCGGCCTCAGAAGACCCCTCGCCGGGCTCTTTACTGCTCGGCTCGCCCTGGCAGACAGCCTCCCCCTCTTCCCCGACCGGCTGCTTTCCCGCAGTCTCCCCCTCGGCCAGCGCCTCACGTTCGTCCGACAGCTCCCCTTGCGCCGACGGCGCATCCGGCAGGACCTCGGCGAAAGCCACCGAGGGCACAGACGAGAGGCCCAGCAGAACCGCCAGGGCCACAGCCGTCATCTTACGAAGATAGGAAGAAGTCACTCCAACAAACATGCTCTCGCTCCTACTGCCATTGATGTTACGTTATCGAGCGTCAACCACCGGTTAACCTAGTGTCAACTTTGGGTAAAACGGCATATTAGCATGCCTCGGCAAACAATTAAACCTGATCGAGAGGGTATTCCGTGAGCGCGTCACCAAACCCCCACGCTCGCAGACAACTCTTGATCGTTTAGGGGGAAACCCGCGCACATCCCCATAAAACCCGAAAAATGCAATAGACTATATACTAAAGGTATTTGCAGGCTGTTTTAAGGAGCCCACGAACATGGCAGACCAGTTCAACCACATCATCGTCACCGGCGGGGCCGGGTTCATCGGATCGAACTTCGTCCACTGGATGCTCGACAACCAGCCCGACACCCGCGTCACGGTGCTCGACGCCCTCACCTACGCGGGCAACCGCGAGAACCTGGCCGGCTGCGACCCCGAACGCGTGACCTTCGTGCACGGGAACATCTGCGATGCCGACCTGGTGGGCCGCCTGTTCGCCGATGCCGATGCCTGCGTGCACTTCGCCGCCGAGAGCCACAACGACAACTCCATCGCCGATCCCACCCCCTTCCTGCGCACCAACGTGGAGGGCACCTTCACGCTGCTGCAGGCCGCCCGCGACCACGGCGTACGCTTCCACCACATCTCTACCGACGAGGTGTACGGCGACCTGGCGCTGGACGATCCGGCCCGCTTCACCGAGGAAACGCCGTACCGCCCCTCGAGCCCCTACAGCTCCACCAAGGCGGCCTCGGACATGCTCGTGCGGGCGTGGCACCGCACTTACGGCGTGCCGGCGACCATCTCCAACTGCTCGAACAACTACGGCCCCTACCAGCACATCGAGAAGTTCATTCCCCGACAGATCACGAACATCCTCTGTGGCGCGCGCCCCAAGCTCTACGGCGACGGCCTGAACGTGCGCGACTGGATTCACACCGAGGACCACTCCTCGGCCGTGTGGGCCATCCTCACCGCGGGCCGTCTCGGCGAGACCTACCTCATCGGCGCCGACGGCGAGCGTAATAACATCGACGTGCTGCGTGCCATCCTGGCGGCCATGGGCCGCGACGCCGACGACTTCGACTGGGTGCGCGACCGCCCCGGCCACGACCGCCGCTACGCCATCGACTCCGCGAAGCTGCGCCGCGAGCTGGGCTGGCAGCCCAAGCACACCGACTTCGCCGAGGGGCTGGCCGACACCATCGCCTGGTACACCGCCAACGAGGACTGGTGGCGCCCGGCCAAGGAGGCCACCGAGGCCAAATACCGCGCCCAGGGCCAGTAGAAGCAGGACGAACCCGCACCGCGATTCAACACCCCAGCAACACAGAAGGAGCTCACTTTCATGACCACCGATCAGCACCGCCTCGTTATCCTGGGATCCATGGACGAGTTCGTCGACCTCGTAAAACGCGCCCGTGCCCGCGGCATCTACACCATCGTCTGCGACGGCTACGAGAACGGGCCGGCCAAGGCCCATGCGGACAAGGCCTACTTGGAAGACGTGCGCCACACCGACGCCATTGCCGACATCTGCCGCGATGAGCGGGCCGACGGCATCATCGCCTCGTTCTCCGACCTGCTCGCCGAGTGCATGATCGACATCGCCGACGCGGCGGGGCTTCCCGCCTACCTCAAGCCCGAAGGCGAGCGGTACCTGCGGGAGAAGCCCCTCATGAAGCAGATGTTCGCCGAGCTGGCCATTCCCTCGCCGCGTTACGAGAAGATCCACCTCGACACGCTGGAGGACGACTTCGCCGCTATGACGTTCCCCTGCGTCGTTAAGCCGGTGAACGGCTACGGCTCCCACGGCGTGTTCGTTGCCAGCTCTCTGGACGAGGTGCGGGAGCGCTTTGCCGACACGGCGGCTCAATCGTCATTCGATTACCTCATGGCCGAAGAGTACAACGACGGTCGGGAATTCAACATCATGACCTGGATCGTAGACGGCGAAGCCCACATCATCAGCATCGCCGACCGCGAGAAGGTGCCCTTTGAAAAGGGAGAGATACCCCAAGTGGTGCGCTGCGCCTACCCGAGCCCCCTCACCCGCGCGCTGCACGATGAGGCTGCGGCCATAGCCACCAAGATCGCCCGCTACGTCGGTCTTGAGAACGGCCCTCTGTGCATGCAGGCCTTCTACCGAGAGGGCGAAGGCCTCGCCCTTTGCGAAGCCGCCGGGCGCATCTTCGGCTACGAGCACGAGCTCGTAGCCCTCGCGAGCGGCCTTTCCATCGAAGAGTTGCTGCTCGACCTGGTGTACGAGCCCGAAGCGGCCAAGGCCCGCGTTCTCGCCCATAGCCCGCTCCTTCCCCGCCATGCCGCCGGCCTGTACTTTCACGGGCACGATGGGGAGGTAGCCGACATCTCCGCTATGGATGCCTTGGGCGAGCTGCCCCAGGTGGTGGAGTACCTTCCCTTCTACCAGCCTGGCGAGGCCATCTCCCATGCCACCGGGGCCAAGCCCTATGTGACGCGCTACTACGTAACGGGGGCTGACCGCCAGGAGGTTGATGCCGTAACCGAGAAGATCTTCTCGGAGGCGTCGGTGCGCGATCCCGAGGGCCGCGAGTTGCTGCTGAAAGCCCCGGAAGGCACTTGCTAGCCATGGGTGCACCCAAAGCCCCCAACAAGCGCGCTGTCACGCTCATCGCGCTGCACCTGCTCTTGCTGGTGTACTCGCTCTCGGGCATTTTCAGCAAGAACGCGGCTCACGAGCCCTTCATGAGCCTGCCGTTCATCCTGCTGTACGGGGGCATGCTCGTCATCCTGTTCATCTACGCCATCGGCTGGCAGCAGATATTGAAGCGCCTCTCCCTCTCGGCGGCCTTCGCCAACAAGGCGGTCACGGTGGTCTGGGGCATGGTATGGGGGTTCTTCATCTTCGGCGAGGCCATCTCGGCCCTAAACCTGCTGGGAGCGGCCCTCGTCATAGGGGGCGTGGTGCTCTACGCCCAGGCCGATGCCGAGGAACAGCGTCCCGGCGATCCCGTTGACGGCGACGCGTGGATCGCGCCCGGCGATGCCCCGAGAAAGGAGGCGTGAGCCCATGCTCGAGCTCTACATCGGCATCTACCTGCTCGGAGTGCTCATCTCATCTGTATCCCAGGTGCTCCTGAAGAAGGCCGCCTTGAAGACCTACGATTCCCCGATCAAGGAGTATTTGAACCCGCTTGTCATCACCGCCTACGCCTTCTTCTTCGGCGCCACGCTCATGACCATCCTCGCCTACAAGGTGGTGCCGCTGTCCATGGGTGCCATCCTGGAGGCCACGGCCTATCTGTACATCACGTTCTTCGGCGTGACCATCTTCAAGGAGAAGATCGGCAAGAAGAAGGCCTGCGCTCTGGCGCTTATCATTGCCGGCATCGTCATCTACGCCCTCGGGACGCCCCAATGACGGCGCCCCGCATCCCCGACTCCCGAGAAAGGCACCCTATGCTGGTTTCCATTGTCATTCCCTGCTATTACTCCGAGAAGATGATCGGCACCGTGGTCGAGCAGACTCGCGCTGAGCTCGAGGCCGCCGGCTACGACTACGAGTTTATCCTCGTGAACGACGGCTCGACCGACGGCACCTTCGCGGCCATCGGGGAGCTCTGCTCCGAAGATGACCGCATTGTGGGAATCAACTGCGCCAAGAACTCCGGGCAGCACAACGCCATCATGGCCGGTCTGCGGCAAACTCGCGGCGACCTTATCCTGCTCATGGACGACGACATGCAGACCCATCCCTCCCAGTGCGTGAAGCTGCTGGACTCCATGGCCGACGGCAGCGACATCGTTTTCGCCTGCTGGGATGAGCACAAAGAGGCTTGGTGGCGCGAGCTGGGCTCCAAGTTCACCATCTGGTCCATGCGCGTGCTCACCGACCGTCCCAAGGAGATCTATTCCAGCAACTTCGTCGTCTTTCGGCGGCACATCCGCGACGAGGTCGTGCGCTACCAGGGGCCCTACGTCTACATTCAGGGCCTTCTGTTCCGAGCCACGGCCAACATCAAGAACGAGAAGGTCGTCCACTACGAACGGGCCCAGGGCACCTCGGGCTACAGCCTGAAGTCCCTCATCCGCCTGTGGTCCACCGTGCTGAACTTCTCCATGGTGCCCCTGCGCATGGCGGCCATTGTCGGTGCGGCCCTCGGCGTCATCGGCCTTGCCTCGGCGCTCGTCATTTTCATCATGCGCCTGCTCGATCCGGGCATGCAGGCCGGCTGGCCCTCGCTCATGGCCACCATGCTCACCTGCTCGGGCCTCATCATATTGTTCCTGGGCATCATTGGCGAATACCTCGGCCGCATGTTCATGACCATCAACAACGCGCCCCAGTACGTGCTGAAGGAGACCATCGACCATCGCACTCTTACCGAGTAGCCAAGCCCACCCCTAACAGAACGGAGCATTCCCATGAGAAAGAAAATCGTCATCTTCGGCGCCGGCGGCACGCTGGGCCTCTACCTTGTCGACCATCTGGCCAACCTCCTGCCGGCCGACGAGTGGGAGGTCGTCGCCAGCGGCCGGTCCGACATCCGGTTCTTCGACCGCTATGCCCCCCTCGTGCGCTACGTGCGGGCCGACATCACCGATGAGGCCTCCCTCGCGAACCTGCCTCAGGAGGACGTGTACGCCGTTGTGCACTTCGCCGGCGCCCTTCCCGCCTACATGGAGGGCTACGATCCGCGGCGCTACGTGGATGCCAACGTCATGGGCACGCTGAACGTGCTGGAGTACGCCCGCACCGCCGGTGCCGACCGCGTGCTCTACACTCAGACCATCTCCGATTACACCGGCTACTTCGGCGAGCTCGTGGAACTGGCCGATGATATGCCCCGCAAGCCGGCCATGACCGGCGACCACGCGGTCTACGCCATCACCAAGATCGCCGCCGAGGAGCTGTGCTGGCACTACCGCGCCGCCTACGACATGGGCTTTTTCGCCTTCCGCCTGCCGAACATCTACTGCTTCATGCACGACAGCAAGACCCTCTACCACGACGGCAAGCCCGCCGTGAGCTCCTACCGCCTCATGATCGACAAGGCGCGGGCCGGCGAGCCGTTGGAGATCTGGGGCGATCCGGCCAAGGGCATGGATCTCATCTACGTGAAGGACTTCTGCCAGATGATCGAGAAGGCCCTGTTCGCCCCCAAGGAGGCCAGCGGCACCTACAACGTGGGCACCGGCGTGCTCACCTCCCTGGAAGATCAGGTGCACAACATCGTCGAGGTGTTCTGCGAGCCCGATGCCGTCTCCGAAATCAGCTATCGCCCGGAGAAGCACGACTGCGTGAACTACTTCATGAACGTGGATAAGGCCCGGGCCAACCTCGGCTACGAGCCGGCCTACCCGCCGGTGAAAATGCTCCAGGACTACAAGGCGGAACTGGAAGCGGACCGCTTCGCCGACTTCTTCACCGAGCGCTACGAGGGACGGTAGATCATGGCGCTCCCCATCGACTTCACCACCCTGCGCACCCCCTGCTACGTCTTCGACGAGGCGGAGCTGCGGCGGAACTTCGCCGACTTCCGCCGCGCCCTGGCCGCCCACTGGTCGCCGTGCTCGAACGTGGCCTACTCGGTGAAGACCAACCCCCTCCCGTGGGTGCTCGAGGTGGCCCGGGAAGAGGGGTGCTACGCCGAGGTGGTCTCCAACGAAGAGTACGCCCGGGCCCTGGCCTGCGGCTTTCCTCCGGAGCAGATCGTGTTCAACGGGCCCATCAAGGGCCGCGAATGGCTCTTCTACGCCCTGGAGGCCGGCTCCTACGTGAACCTGGATTCCCAGCGGGAGCTGACCTGGACCTGCGAGTATGCCGCCACGGGCAAGCGGGCCCGGGTGGGCCTGCGGGCGAACATCCTGCTCGAGAAGCACTGCCCCGGCGAGACTCTCTCCGACGACCGCCACGGCCGCTTCGGATTCTCCTACGAGGGCGGTGAGCTGGCCCGGGCCCTGGAAGTGCTCCGCGCCGCAGAGAACGTGGAGGTGCGCGGCCTGCACATGCACGTGACCACGCTCAGCCGCTCCCAGAAGGTCTACCGCACCCTGGCCGACTTCGCGGCCGAGATCATCCGCAGCTACGGCCTTGAGCTCGACTGGTTCGACATCGGCGGCGGCTTCTACGGGGGCGGCCCGGCCAACGAGGGCGCCTACGACGAATATGTGCGCACCATCCGCGAGGCCATAGGAGACGCCTGCGATCCGGCGCGCACCGAGCTGTTGGTGGAGCCGGGCGGCGCGGTGGTGTGCACGCCGGGCTATTACGCCGGCCGCGTCATCGACGTGAAGGATATCGTGGACGAGCACTACGTGGTCACCGAGCTCTCGCGCATCAACATCGACCACGAGATGAAGAAGACCTCCTACGTGCACGAGATGCTCACCGACGCGACCGAGAGCCTGCCGCGGCAGATCATCTGCGGTTACACCTGCATGGACAGCGACCGTTTGTTTACCGCCGTGGACGAGCCGGCCCTGTCCCCGGGCGACATGGTGGTGATCCGCTACGCAGGGGCCTACTCCTTGAGCTTCACGCCCCAGTTCTTCATCGAGTACCCGCCGGCGGTGTACTCCGTGGCCGACGGCGTGGCCACCTTGCGCCGCGAACCCTGGGACGAGCAGCCGCCTAAGAGCTAAACATTACCTTCAAGCATAACTTTTTTCTCCGGGTGCTAGAATTCAACCATCACATCGCATGGGGAGACCAGGCTCTCCCCATGCGTTTTGGAGACAACGTGAGAGGTGGTTTATGGAATTCTCGGCCCTTGATCTGACATTTGACGTGTGTATCATGTCAGCGCTGCTCGTCCTCGGAAAGATCATCCGAACCCACGTTCCGCTCCTGCAGAACCTGTTCATCCCCTCGGCGCTCATCGCCGGCTTCATCGGCATCATTCTCGGCCCCTTCTGCCTGAACTGGGTGCCGCTCAGCTCCCAAGCCTCGAGCTATGCCGGTATCCTCATCGCCGTGCTGTTCGCCACCATGTATTTGGGCCGGCGCAGCGAGGGCAGCTTTAAGGATATGTTCCGCCGAGTGGGCGATACCTTCATGCTCAACGGAGCCGCGGAGATCCTGCAATACGGCGTGGCCCTCGTGCTCGGCGGCATTCTCATCGCAACGGTGTTCCAGGGCGTGACCGCGTGGTTCCCCATCTTCATGCCCGGCGGCTTTGTGGGCGGCCACGGCACGGCCGCCGCCATCGGCTCGGTGTTCGAGGAGGGGGGCTGGGCCGAGGCAACCACCGTGGGCCAAACCTTCGCCACCTTCGGGTTGCTCGGCGGCATCATCAGCGGCATTATCGCCATCAATTATTGCGCCAACCGCGGTTGGACCACCGAGATTCGCAAGGTGAAGGATATGCCCGAGGAGGTGCGCGTCGGCCTGGTTCCCGAGAAGGATCGCACCCCCATGGGCGAGAACACCGTAAACCCCATGTCCATCGATCCTCTGGCCTGGCACCTCGCCCTGGTAATGGTCGCCGTGGGCGGTGCCTATCTCATCAACGAGGGGCTGAAGATCCTGTTCCCCCAAGTGTCGGTCCCCGTCTACGGCATCGCCCTGGTGGTGGGCGTCATCTTGTTCGCCCTGCTGAAGCTTATCAAGCTCGATAGCTACGTGGACACCCGCGTGGTGTCCCGCATCGGCAGCTGCGCCACCGACTACCTCGTTGCCTTCGGCGTGGCCACCATCAACATCAATGTCGTGATGCAGTACTGGGCCATCATCCTCGTCCTGTGCATTCTCGGCTTCGTGCTCGTGGCACTGTACTTCTTCATCATCTCGCGCCATCTCTTCTCCGACCACTGGGTGGAGCGCGGCATCTTCATCTGGGGCTGGTCCACGGGCGTCATGAGCATCGCCGTGCTCCTGCTCCGCGTCGTCGATCCCGAGTTCCGCACTTCCGCCCTGGAGGACTCCGGATTCGCCTGGATCTTCGTGTCGTTCATCGATATCGCCCTCGTCACCTTCCTGCCCATGTTCGTCATGCAGGGCCTGGGCATTGCCGCCGGTGCCGTGTGCTGCCTCATCGCCGCCGCCATGCTCGTGGCTACGGCGTTTATCTATGGGTGGCGCAACAGCCAGGGCACAAAGGTGTTCCCCAAGCAGTAGGCTGAGTCGATACACAGAAAAGAGCCCGCGCCTGATGACTCAAGCGCGGGCTCTTCTTTTTTGAACCTCAGCCTATTCCGAAAGGGCCGCCCCGCCGAGGAGGATGCGGTTCTCGGCCACGCGGAACAGATGCTGGCCGTAGGCGGTCTTGCCGTGGCGTTCGGCCGCGTCCAGAAGCACCTCGCGGGTGATCCAGCCGTTGTTGTAGGCGATCTCCTCCAGGGATGCGATCTGAAGGCCCTGGTTGTCCTCCACGGCCTTCACGAATTCGGAGGCCTTGTACAGGCTCGGGATGGTGCCCGTGTCGAGCCAGGCCGAACCGCGGTGCAGTACCTTCACTTCCAGGCTGCCGTCCTCCAGGTACATGCGGTTCACATCGGTGATCTCCAGCTCGCCGCGGTCGGAGGGCACCACGCTCTTGGCGAACTCCACCGCCCGGCTATCGTAGAAGTACAGGCCCGTGACGGCGTAGTTCGACTTCGGGTGATCCGGCTTCTCCTCGATGGATAGCGCGCGACCGGCCTCGTCGAACTCCACCACGCCGAAGCGCTCCGGATCGTCCACGTAGTAGCCGAACACCGTGGCGCCGCACTCCCGCGCGGCGGCCTGGCGCAGCAGCCCCGACAGGCCGCCGCCGTAGAAGATGTTATCGCCCAGAATGAGGGCGCAGCCATCGCCATCGAGGAACTCCTCACCGATGATGAGGGCCTGGGCCAAACCGTCCGGCGAGGGCTGCACGGCATAGGACATGTTCACGCCGAACGACGAGCCGTCCTTGAGCAGCTCCTGGAAATTGGGCAGATCGGCCGGCGTTGAGATGAGCAGGATGTCGCGAATGCCCGCCAACATGAGGATGGACAGCGGGTAGTACACCATGGGCTTGTCGTACACGGGCAGCAGCTGCTTCGACGTGACCTTCGTCAGCGGGTACAGGCGCGTGCCGGAGCCGCCTGCCAGAATAATGCCTTTCACGTTAACCTCGTTCCTTGCCGTCGGTTGGCGTATCTGTGCTGAATCGTACCACAAGAAGAGGGTCGGAGCCCTTCTCTTTCAAGGGAACCTCGTCTATGATCGCGGCCGTCGCGCGATCGTCGTAATGCTCGTGCAGGTAGCTCGTGATCTGCTCGATAGCCTGCTTCCGTCGCGTAACGAAATAGGTATCCGGCCGGTCTACGAGGGCCCTCAGGGGATTGGGAACCCCCAGGTCCTCGGTATGAGCCCGAACCAAAGGCGAGCCCTGGGTCCAACCTCCCGCGAACACCGCCGAATCCATGAGCTTCTTCGGCGGTAGATGGCGGTACTTGAGTTCCTTCTCCACCTGGGTGAAGGTGGTGGTATCCCACACATAGACCACCCCAGGTTCGGAGAAGCGGTTGATCAGCGCGTTGTCCTCCACAAAGGCGCTCTCCTTGGCGAACTGGTCAATGCGCTCGACATTGAAGGCCGGCCCCCACTTCACCCCGAGCCCCACCGCGCAGAGCACCGCGAAGAGCACACCGAGGGCAACCGAGGCCGTGACGCGGCCCTGGGGCAGTGGCCGCTCGCCCGTCGGGGCGGGCAGCGAGCCACGCAACAGAATAACGGCGCAGGGCAAGAGCGAGAACAGCCACACAGCGTACTCCACGCGGGCCGGAAGGCGGCCCGTATAGCGGAACAGCACGCAAGCGGCAAAGGCACCGACCAAGGAGAGCGCCGTCACCGCCAACACGCGCCGACGCCCCAGCAGCAGCACGGTAACGACCAGAAAGGCCAGAGACACCGTCAGCAGCGGAGACTTCACCAAATGGCGGCCTTCGGCCACGACCGAGGAAACGAAGCTGCGATCAGCGGCCGGCTCGCGGGCGATGGAGGAAACGGCCCCCAGCCGCTCGGCGGTGATATAGTCGGGATCGGCGGTGATCCAGTTCCGCATGAGCCAGTAGTCGCTCTCCGAGACGCCGATGGCGGCCAGTTCGTCTTTCATGGCCTCGTAGTCCCGCGTGGGATAATCCACCAAGCTGTAGCGCGCGTCGTTGTACTCCTGCCAAGGCGCCCAATGGGGGTCGCTCCACACCGCTCGATCATAGGCCAACGCCCCGCCCACGGCCAGCCCCACCACGGCGGCGCTGGCAAGGGCCCACACCAGCAGGCGTCGCAGCTCAGACCGGTGCCCGCGGCCGCAGCGCAGCAACAGTCCCGCGAAGGCCAGGGCCAGAAACGGTGCGGACAGAAGCAGCACGAGGGCCCGCCACATGAAACCGAGCACGACCAGAACAGTGCCCGCGGCACAGGGCGAGAGCTTCCGCCGGGCAATGCCGACGCAGAAGCAGACCTCGCCGGCCATCACGCAGAGGGCGGCCACCACGGTGAAGTTGCTGCCCAGGGTGCACTTGGGCATGATGAAATAGGCAATGAATCCCAGGCACACGAGGGCAGGACCCAGGGGAACATGGCGCAGCAGCAGGTAGCTCAGGGCGAAGAACGCCACGGCAACGGCCGCGCGCTCGATGACGAGAAACCAGTTGAGCTCGGGAATGGCCATGTTCAACTGGTAGATGATGCCATTGAGCACCGCATTGGTGAACAGGCACTGACCGCCATCGGGATACAGCCCCGAGAGGGCCAGGGAGATGCCCAGATCGTCATCGGGGCCCCGATAGTCGTCGTTCAGCACGAGCAGCCCGACCACGAGCAGGGTCAGTCCGAAGGCCGCCGCAAGGCACGGCCCCACCGGCCGGCCCTCAGATCCGCCACGGCCCCATGCCCCCACCGCGCCCCGGGCGCGTTCCCATACCGTATCTGTCATAATCTCGCTTCGATCGTGCACCAGGGTGCTCAGTGGACAATATCGTTTTATTGTACCCCAAAGCGCTGGCCTCCGTCAGGATTTTAGGAACGTCCGATCTTGCGCCTCACGGCACGCAGTGCCCGCCGCGCCAGGGAGGGCTCCGATGCCGGGGCCGTGGCCTCGGCAATGGCAAAGCGATTCTTCTCCGAGGCACCATAGGTTTCTTGAATCAGCGCAAGCCGCTCGCGGGAGTCTGCCGTCTCGGCCAAGCGATCGGCCAAGCGCACCAAGCCCGAATCATCCCGCCCAGGCGCCCCGGCGTAGACCCACCTCCGATCTTTGCACACCTGGGAGCGCTCCGTCTGCTCCGGAGTCCACCCGTGCACACAGGCACCATCGAAGAACACGCCACGACCGATCTGTCGCGCCGGATTACCGGCCCAGCTCGTGTTGGAGGCGATGGTCTTGCCCGCCACCACGGCCCCGCCGCCCACAATGCTGCCCGAACCGATGGTGGTGCCCTTCAGCACCATGGCCGACTGCCCGAGCCACACGTGATCGCCGATCACCACATCGCGGCTGGGGTTGATGCGCCGTCCGTCCTCGGCGCGGTATACCAGATGCGGATCGGCCGTGCGAATCCACACATCGAAGGAGATGAGACCGCGATCGCCGATGAGCACGCTGCGTCGCTCGGATACGATCAGGTGCAGCGGGCCATTGGTATAGGTGTCCGATCCGATGGCGAAGGTGCAACCCCCGTGCACGGCGGCGTCAAGGCGAAGGCCGCTGTTGCCTCCGGCGATGAAAACCACGGCACCCGGACCGGCGAACGTGAGTTTCGTACTCGTCAGCACGACCCCTTCGCCGCAACAGAGCACGCAGCCTCCTTGCTGCGCCTTTTCCGTCACCACAATTTGAGAGCCCGCCATATCCGGTGCCGTACCGATCAGCGTCGCACCATCCCCGGAAAAGAACTGCTCCACGTCCTCTTTCGCCTTCAAGACGATGTTCATGGCATCCCCCTATCCCTGGGCCGACGCGGGAGCGAGCGCCTGCTCTGTTGCCTGGGCGAGCAAATTCGGACTGCGCATGATGAAAATGATGTCGGAGACGCCCTCGTGATCGGCGAGGAACTCGTCGAGCGTCTCGCGATCATGGCGCGGATCGAGCACATAGGTCGTTCGATAGTGGGCAGCCAAGAGACGCTCCATGCAATTCGAATAGGAGTCGGCGACAATGAGCAGGTTGCGATCGGTATCGGCCTCTTCGTTCACAAGGGTGATCAGGCCGTAGTCGGTGTGGTAGTACTCGGCATAGCGACTCGTAAAGGCGTTGGGCCCCCAGGTGCCCCACTCGTAATTCTTATGGTGCACGAGGGAATCCATTGAGCCCTCAGCGCCGTCGATAGTCACCGAGAACTTCGGGAAATCGGCGAACTCATAGTCCAGGATATGGTCCTCATAGGCAGTCTCCAGACCGCGGCGGGCGAACGTCCCGCGGAAGGGAGGATCGTCATAGGTCACCAGGTCCTTCGGAGCGAGCGTATCGTCCCCGAAGCCGAGGGCGCCGGCCATACGCTCGTAGGCTTGGAAGGCGCCCAAGATGTTCCAGTGATGGTCAACTTTGTTCCAGCCCCGGGTGAATTCATCGAAGGTAACATTGCCCCCAATCCACTCGAAGGCACCGTCATGCTCCTCGAAGAGGTTCTCAGTACCCTCGTAGGTAAGGGCATTGGAAACGAGCTTAGCCGTCGGCGAGCCTTCGACGTTCATGGAGTCGGGGCCGAGATAGACAAAGACCCGTTGGTCGGGATGGCGCTTGCCAAAAGCATCCAGGCCATCGCGCACGCGACCGATGGCATCGCGCACGCTATCCGTGGCCTTCTCCGCCGTTTCCAGCAGACGCCCCTCGCTCGGCATCTTCACAATCGACGAGCCGTAGAAGGTCGGATAGCACTCCCATCCGAATAAGATGTTGGAAGCCTCGATGGCGCTGCGCTGCACCGCGGCATTCGCCAGAAGCGCCGTGGCCTTCAGAGGGACGCAGTTGCCCACGGCATCTTCGGCCGCCTCCTGGAACTCGCCGGAAGCAAAGCCCTCGACGCTGAAATGAGCCGCCGGATCGGCCTCGGTTAGGCCGCCGGACAGGTAAGCGGCATCAGCAGCGGTGAGCCACGAGGGAAGTGCTACCCCCCCCCATGAGGCTAATCCGATCAGGGCCGGCCCGCAGAAGAGCAGGCAGAGCACGCCCGAGAGCAGGATGTTCCTTGCCTTCACGACACTCCTTAGAACTGGAAGTAGATGAACGGGTTGTAGGAGCTAGAGACGATCGCCATGGCCGACAGCACGAACACGGCCACAAGCGCCACGTCCACCAGGGCATTCACCGCCGCGAGCACGCGGGCGCGACCCGGCGCCACGACGACGCCCTCGCAGAGGGCTTGGCAGGGAGGCACGGCGGAGTTGCCCTTGGCCGGCGCCGCCACGATGGAGCGGTGACTATCGCCCTCGGCCCAGGCCTCCAGCTTCTTGCGCAGATAGGGCGCCCAGGGCAGCGACCCCACGATGAAAATGGGAACGAGGGACACATAGCTCCACGACTGGAGCTCCCACAGGGTGGAGGTGCCGAGCCAACCGTAGGCACCGAAGAGGGCCGCCGTCCACTCGGCCACGTTGGAGAGCCCCGTCACGGCGAATAGGAGCCAGCCGAAGAAGAACAGCACCGCACACCAGATGTGGCTCACGAAGCCGGGCAGGCGGTCGAGCAGCCTCATGATGAAGAACTTCTCCAGCAGGATGAGTATGCCCCAATACAGGCCCCACAGCACGAAGTTCCAAGCCGCCCCATGCCAGATGCCCGTGAGCCCCCACACGATCATGGTGTTCACGATGAAGCGCGGAACCGACACGCGGTTGCCGCCGAGGGGGATGTACACATAGTCGCGGAAGAAGCCGCCCAGGGTCATGTGCCAGCGGCGCCAGAACTCTGTGGCCGACCGAGCGGTGTAGGGGTAGTTGAAGTTGCGCGGATAATCGAAGCCCATCATCTTGCCCATGCCGATGGCCATATCTGAATAGCCCGAGAAGTCGAAGTAGATCTGGAAGGTGTAGGCCGCCACGCCCGAGAAGCAACCGATGAAGCCGATCGTGGCGGCATCTTGGGCGAGCAGCGAGTCGGCGAGCACGCCGGCCGTATTGGCCAAGAGCACCTTCTTGCCCAGGCCCACACAGAACAGGCGCAGTCCCTGGGCAAAGCCGGCCAGAGTGGCGCGGCGATGGTCGATCTCGTATTCAATATCGGAGTAACGCACGATGGGCCCGGCCACCAGCTGCGGAAACATGGCAATATACATGCCCAGGTACAGGGGGTTCTTCTGCACCTTCACTTCGCCGCGGTACACGTCCACGATGTAGGTGAGCGCCTGCAAGGTGAAAAACGAGATGCCGATGGGCAGGGCCAGCTGCAGATCGGCCAGAAACTCCTCGCCCAAGACGGCGTTGATGTTCTGCGCGAGAAAGCCCTGGTACTTCCAGAAGCCGAGGATGGCCAGATTCGCCACCACGGCCAAACCGAGAAACAGCTTGCGCCAAGGGCCGCTGCGCAGACCGGCCCGAGAAATACAGAGAGCCAGAGCCCAGTTCATAAGGATGGAACCCACCATGAGCCACACGTACACCGGCTCTCCCCAAGCATAGAATACCAGGGAGAACACCAACAGCGCCACATTGCGTGCTGCCCGCCAGGGCATGGCGAAATACACCGCCAAGAACAGCGGGAAGAACGCGAAGAGGAAAATCGTACTCGAGAAAACCACCGAGCGCTCCTTGTTTCAAATGTTCACGGTACAATCGCATAGGGATGATACCGTAATCTGCGTCGCGCGACGCAGAGATTCTGCCGAAAACAAGGAGGCTCCCCCGCTGTGGAACTGAAGGGGTTCGATCTCCCAAATCGCACCGAACAGCTGCGCGAGCTGCTCGCCCGGGGCCGCGAAGCGCCCCGGGCGAGGCTATTGGGCGTCGTAGCGAATCTGCACCTGGTAGATGATCTTGTTCACCGTGTTCATCTCCTCGCGCTCCACTGCCGTGGGCGCAATGGTCACACCGAACTCCGTCTCGATGGCCACAAGCAGCTCGATGGCGGCCATGGAATCCAGCAGGCCCTCCTCGAACAGGTCCACGTCCCGCTCCTCGCGGATAACATCATCGTCGCAGATCTCCTCGATCAGCTCGAGCATGCGCTCTTCAACGGAATTCTCAGCCATGGATCAAACCTCCTACAACGGTGTGCATCTGTCCGGAAAAGATGGCCATGCCCAGCATGACCACGTTAATGGTAACAAACCATTGAACGACCTTGTACCAGTTCTCCTTCTTGTGCCGCTTATGGAAGGCGGACTTCTTCTGATAGACGTCGGTGGCGCCCATGAGCACGCCGTAGTAGGCGCCATAGACCAGGTAATCCACTGTCAATCCATGCCATGCGCCCATGAGCAGAAAATTCGCCATATAGCCGGCGCAAGCTGTGTGCAGACGATCCTTGAACAGCTTCCGCCGCGTGGCTGACTTCACCGCCCGCATGAACACAAAATCCCGCAACCAGGTGGACAGTGTCATATGCCACCGGTCCCAGAAATCGCGCACGTCGGTGGCCAGGAAGGGCGCGCGGAAATTGCGCGGCGTCTTGATGCCGAAGCAGTAGCTTGCCCCCATGGCCATGAGCGAGTAGCCAGCGAAATCGAAGAACAGGTAGAAGCCGTACATGTAGGCATCTTTCACCTGGGCGCCGAGCTCGGTCCACCAGGGCCCATCGCCCAAAGGCGCCGGCGTGAAGTAGTGGTGAAACACGGTGCCGAGCACTTTCTGGTACACCGCGCCCACGAGCAACAGCATGATGCCCCGGGCCAGCAGATCGGCGTACTCCGAGGCGGTGTAGGTGCGATTCGCGTCCTCGGCAAAGCGCCGGCTGCGATCGATGGGGCCAGAGGTGAACGGCGTGAAGAACACGAGGAAGTAGAGGTAGTCGGCGAAGTTCATATCCTCGATAAGGTCATCGCGAATCTCGATGATAACCTGCACGGCCTTGAAAGTGATATAGGATATGCCGAGAAAGCCCATGAGGTTATGGTCGAACACGGCGCCGATCTTGTAAACCACCAGCGGGGCAATGACCGCAACGAGGGCGCAGCGGAACTTCCACAGGGCCTTCTGCCCGCTCTTCCAGCTGGCAAGTTCCCAGAACGTGGCGGCGCAGGCAATGGCAAGGAAGGCCGCGAAGGCGAGCATGCCCTCCACGTTCTCGCCGAACAAGAGCAGCAGGAATGCGAGGGACGCCGCCAGGCCATAGTACTTGATGCGGTGGCCCGAAAAGCCGAGCACCGCCGCCGGCACGATGGCCACGGCGAGAAAGACGTAGAAAGCGGGGTCGATATAGAAATTCATGGTACGCGGCCGCCCTACGCCAAGGCCTTGCGATCGATCTTGCCGTTGACGTTCAGGGCGAACTCATCGTGGTAGACGATCTTCTTGGGCACCATGTACTCGGGAACCAACTCCTTGAGGGCGGCCTTGATGGACCGGGACGTGGCGAAGTCGCCCGGCACCGCCGGGTCGGCAAGGCGCACGTGAGCCACCAGATGGCTCACCTTTCCATCCCGCTCGGCGGCCAGCACCACGGCCTCCCCCACCGCAGGCACGCGCACGAGGGCCTGTTCCACATCGGCCAACTCCACCCGGAACCCGTTGAGCTTCACCTGGAAATCGAGGCGGCCGAGGCAGAAGAGGCGACCCTCCCCATCGAGATAGCCCTTGTCGCCGGTCTTATAGCAGCGCACCGGCGCGCCGTCCTCTCCCTCGATCTCGGAAAAGACCGCCTCGGTCAGATCAGGGCGCGCCCAATAGCCGGCCGACACCGTGTCACCGGCGAGGTAGATCTCCCCCACTTCCCCGCACGGCAGCACCGCGCCTGTCTCCGGATCGCGCACGATGGCGGCCATGGCGCCACCCAGATACCCGACCGGCAGCGGGTTCTCTTCCGTTGCCAGGACCTCGTCGACGACGATATCGGTGACAGCCTGGGTCTCGGTGGGACCGTAGGTGTTCAAGATGCGGGCAGACGGAAAGCGCTCGATAAGCTTCAGGGCCGTGGCATTGCGGAACACCTCGCCGCAGAGGATGACGTTGTCGAGCCGCGGCAGCAACTCCTCGTTGAAGGCGGGGTCGGCCAGGCACATCTCGATGAAGGAGGGTGTGGAGATCCACGTCGTCAGACCGCTGGCGGCCAGGGCGTCGAAGGCGGCCCGCATGGATTGCTCGTCCTCACTTTCCAAGGCGAACAAGGTGTAGCCCCGGGCGAGCCCCGCGATGATGTCGAAGAGGCTCACGTCGAAAGTGTAGGGCACGCGGTTGAAGCTCACGCCGTCTTCCCGAACCGGGAACAGGCCGGTGAAGTAATCCATGAAGGCATCTACGCAACGGGAGGGCATCTGCACACCCTTGGGACGCCCCGTAGAACCGGAGGTGAACAGCAGGTAGAAGGGCGTATCGCCATCGATCCAGCGCTCCCGACCCATCGAACGGCCCGCGGCGATGGCCGTCTGCACCGCCTCGGCTCCCACGACTGAGGCGGCTAGGGACTCATCGCCAGCAAAGCCCTCGTCTGCCAGGGAGATGACGAGGGGATGATCGATCTGGGCCAAGATGTCGTTCACTCGGTCAGCCGGATAGGCTATGTCCACGGGGGCATAGGTGAGCCCCGCCTTGGCTGCGGCGATGAAGCATACAAGCATGAGCGGCGACTTGTGCCCGTAAATCACCACGGGCTTTCCCGCGGGGGCCGTGTCAGCCAGATACGCCGCTAGGGCATCCGACCACGCATCCAGCTCGCCGTAGGTCAGACGATGGGAGCTACCCCCCCCCGTGCGCGAATTGAGAAATGCGAGGCGATCAGGATGGGCCGCCGCCTCCTTCACCAGCACTTCCAAAAACCTGCTCACGTCCACTCACCTTCCCGCCGCCCACGGGCGGCTTTTCTCTCTACGGCCACGCATCGGAGCCATCGCCCCACCACACCTCATGGGCACGGGTGATTCCCTAGAAGTTCTCGTACACTGGAGCGGCCGGCTCGCCGAACCCCGAATAAACGAGAAACCACACGAGTAGCGCCAGCAGAGCGGCAGCCGCAACGAACCACAGAAGGGCCCCCGCCCACGTATCGCTGAAGAAGATCTCTGCGATCTTGTCGGCCAGCTTCCTCACTTCTGACCCTCCTTCCCCATAAAGAACTCGTAAATGTCCCGGTTCACCTGCACCCAGCCGGTCCAACCGAAATGGGCCATATCGTAGAGGAAATAGGGATCATATTCATAGGGCGAGTAATCCACATAGGCCACGCCCCGTTTCTCGCAGATGGCCTTCATGCGGTCGTACCACAGGGCGCGCACCTCGGGAGTGTAATCGGTCTGGTCGATCATGGCGCCCTTCAAGGGCATGAGCACCACCAACGGCTCGATGCCCGTCTCCTCGCACACATCGAGGAACAGCTCGAAGTCCTCGAACTCCGTCTCCTGGTAAGGCTCGTCGGTAAATGTGAGCCACTCGTCCCATCCGTCGCGCCAGCTGTCGTAGCCGCCGTTCTCGTACCAGCTGTTGTAGATGCCCATCTCGTTGCTGGACGTCTGATCAGCCCCCTCGGCTTTCTCCTGGGCCAGCCATGCGTCCCAATCGGGAGCTTGGGCCTGACCAGCCGTGCGACCCTCGGGTACCGGACGGCTCCGATTCAGCTCGCGCTCTGGCGCGTTCCAATCGTCCTCCTCGTCGGAAAGCACAGCGTCCCAGTTCTTCGAGTCATCAAAGAACTCCTGGATACCGCTGTTGATGCGCTCGACGAGATTCTCACTCTTGGCCTCGCCGCCGTAAACCTCGGCCTCTTCCACGCCGTAGGCGATCATCTTCTCCTGGATCTTCGCCTTGGTCTCGTCGGTCACCTTGGGATTCGCCATGAGATCGGCATAGGCCTCGGGCGAGAAAGAAAGGCGGAAGCACTTGGCCGGGTTCTGATAGTCCATAAACCAGGTAATACCGCAGAAGAAGACCACCTTGTCATCGGGGATGTCCTCGGAGAGTGCGCCCACTTCGATGGCGTGCCACAGATCCTGGCAGTAGGGCTGTCCCAAAAGGAAGGTGTCCATGCCGTAGTTGTTGTTTCCGAAGAAGTTGGCGGGATGCGAGGAAACGGTGTCCGGGTACACCCAGCGAAACTCCGAGGTACCGAGAACTACCTTGCAATTGTCGCCTTGCGCATTGCGCTGCTTGATGGCGGCGCGCACATAATCGGGAGAATTCGAGCGGGCCTTCGCGGGCCAAATCTGATAGGGAGCGTCGGCGATCTTCTTCTCGAGGGCCGACGAAGATGCCGGGGCGCCCATGGCAATGGGCACGCAGATCAGGGCAATCGCCAGAACAACGGCGATAAGACGCTTCAAAGGGCAATCCTTTCACGGCGGCGGAGGGTCGCCCTCCGCTATTCTCAACGGCAATCGCAGGCAGCGGCCGAGGCCGTCGCGCGAGAGCCCGGCGCAATTCCGGGCAAGGAATATGATTGTAGCGAAGCGCCTTCAGCTAGAACCGAACTTCCGCGATCTTGCCCACATCGACACATCGGGCACACTCCGAGACCACAAGCCTTAACGAAGCATCCGATTCCGGCCGCTTGGTTGCTGCCTGCCTCGGGAAGCAGCACCCACCGCTCCCCATGAGAGCACGCACTCCGAATGCGCCGCCTAACGAGCGCGACCGTCAGCGCGGCGACGAGCGGACAGGGAGGCCGCAGCGTCGAAGATGCGCTTGCTGCTCTGGTAGTCTGAGAAGCCGAACATGGCATCGGCCCGCTTCTGGTACTCCGGCTCCAAGGCGCAGTCGCTCTCCATATAGCGGATGATGGCATCCACCGTGTCGTCGAGGGTACGGGTCACCGGGCCGAAGCCGTCGGTGTCGTAGTCGAAGTAGCTGTCCTCGCCGTAGGTGTGGCCGCCGCTGAACACCGAATCGTACTGGCTGTACACCACGGGCTTGCGCTGGTAGCCAAAGTCGAAGCCTACACCGGAATAATCGGTCACCATGAGGGCCGACTCACTCAGCACGCGCTCGTAGTCGGCCGACCCCTCCCCCACTGTGACCAGGGCGTTGCCCGTGAAGTCACCGGCCTGCTTCTCGAAGGCCGGGTGCACGTAGAACTCCGCCGTGTAGCCGCAGCGCTCCATAGCCGCCAACAGGCGCTCGTCGTTGATGAGGGCGTTGTAGAACTTCCAGAAGTCCGTGGACTTGAAGTGGTGCACGTACTCGCGGGTGCTCGTACCGGGAATGATCTTGCCGGCAATGTTCGAGCGCCACGTGGGCAGAAACGCGATCTTCTTCTGCGTTTGGGCGTTCCCGTAAGCATCGTAGCGGGCCATGCCCATGAGGGCCACCTCGCCCTCTTCGTAACCGTAGGCCTCGCCCAGAAGCGCCCGGCGTTCCATCTGGGTGCTCACCGAGAACAGCTTGATCTTCTTGGCCGGCTTGCCCAGCATGAAAGCCAAATCCCCGAAGAGCGTGCCGTGGGTCAGGTAAACGAAATCGTAATCCATCAGGTCCTTCACGAACACGAGCTCGGGCCCGTAGGGGTTCACCATGGCTTCCTCTGCCCGGGACGACACCACCACCGACGACAGGAGGAACAGCAGCTTGTAGCGGAACGTGGACGGATCGACCACCTTGCCGTAGGCCGCCACCGAGGCGTAGTCGGCGCTCGACTTCTCCAAGGCGAAATACATCTTCGCATCGCGGTAGCCGGACTGCTTCATGGCGTAGCGGTACACGTTCTCGGCGTTGTCCCCGGCCTTCCACTCCTTGTCGCCGAAGATCCAGATAGGCTTCTTGAACAGGGCACGGTGAGCGCGGTAGCACAGGCGCAGCCACACGTATTGCAGGCGCAGCGGCGCCGTCCCCTTCTTCGAGCGCAGAATCTCGGCCCATCGGCGAAGCTCCGAGGCAACGGCCATGGGCAGCGTGGCCCGATAAGTGCGCAACTGCTTGCCGATGTGCTTCACCATAACGTCGCCGAATCGATGGTAGTCCCGCTTCATGGATTGGCTGAACAATGCGAAGTTCCCGTAATGGGGCGTGAGGATGACCTCCTGGGCGCGGCCGCAGAACCGAACGCGGAACGAGTAGGAGCGCTCGGGTTCCAGCGGCACATCGAAGGTGAAGCGCATACCCGCACAGACCGCCTGCTTGTCCAGCATGCGCCGGTCGTCGGTGGGATACGGGGACACCCGGGCCGCAAAGCACTCGTCGCTCTTCTCGTCCCGCACGAATAGCTCGAAGGGCATGCCCAGGATATCGATATCGGTGGTGCCCTCGATATGGAGCACGTCGCCCGCAGGAGCGACCTCGTAGAGATAGCACGGAGCTTTCGCGTTCATGCTGACGAGCTGCATGCCGTCCAAAAGACCGCGGTCGCGATCGACCCACACCAGATCCTCGAATACGCCCACGCCGTACTTCAGACGGTACAGCACAAGCTTCTTCTCGCGGGTGAGCCAGCGCGCCGCGGCGATGACGCCTTCATCGGCCTGCACCACGATTTCGCGCACAGCGGCTGCCCACGCCTCGCCCTCCTCAGCCGTGAAGGCGTCGCTGGCCTTTCCAAGCAACTGCCAGCCGATGATGTAGAGGGCCACGGCCTGGGCGAAGGGCAGCACGCGACCGCGCGCCTCGCGCGATGCGGCGAGCATGCGGCGGCACACCTCCAGATTCTGCATGTGCTTGGCATAGGTGATGACCTGGCTGAGCGACGAGCCGTCCTGTCGCTTGCGGTACAGATACGAGCAGAAGGGAGTCACCCCGTAGGCGCATTTGTGCAGAATGACCCGGTTCACGAACAGCGTGTCCTCCGAGGTAGTCAAATCCTCGTCGAAGCGGATGTCCCCGATGGCCTTGCGCAAAAAGAAACAGTTGCCGATGGTGCTCTGGATATCGCAGGGGCGGTCGCCCAGACGCACGATGGAGTCCTTGTCCTTGGGGAAGCGGTAGGCCAGCGGATGGGTGTGATCTTCCCCCTCGAACAAGGTGAGCTCGCCGACGAGCACGTCCACATTGTTCTCCTGGTTGTCGAAGAACTCCAGGGCATGGGCGAACGACTCGCACGACCACTGGTCGTCGCTGTCCAGGCAGGTGACGATGCGGCCGCACGCGCGGTCCAGGCCGGCATTGCGAGCCGACGACACCCCGCTGTTGGGCTGCTGGTGGAACACGACGTTTGCCGGGAAGCGTTCTTGGAATGCGCGGCACACGGCGGCGCTGCCGTCAGTAGAACCGTCGTCCACGAGAACGACCTGGATGTTCTCCATCCCCACGGTTTGGGCGACCACCGATTCCAGGGTCTCCCCCAAATACTCTTCGGCGTTGTACACGGGAATCACGACGGAAATGGCAAATTCTGACACTCTTGTCCCTCCAGCTTGGGAATACGCTTCACGGAGCGCGGGCGACGCGGGCATGCCGCGGCGCGGGCACAGCCTTCATATAATAGCATAGGGCATCGGGGCTTCATTTTGCTCATTTGCCGTAGGCTCGGCCGCTTTCGGCCCGCAGGGGGCCTTTTGGTCTATCATGTAAGGTCAACTCTCATCGAGACACGCCCCTCGGGCGATAAAGGAGCTCACTGTGGAAATTACCGTTTTCGGAGCCGGAAACCTCGGACTGGCCTGCTGCGCCGTGCTCTCGCGGGACAACGCCGTGACGCTGTACACCACGCGCCCGCACCGCGAGCGGGAGTCGCTCACCTATACCTACGAGGGCGAGCCGGGCGACTCGGCGCCCTTCGCAGTCACCGACGACATGGCCCGCGCCTGCAAGGCCGACCTCATCCTGTGCACCTACCCGGCCTTCCTGCGCCAGCAGTTCGTGGCCGACGTGGAGCCCTTCGTGAAGGAGGGCTGCGCCATCGGCTTCGTGCCCGGCTACGGCGGCGTGGAGTACTTCTGCCAAGATCTCATCGCCCGCGGCGTCACCGTGTTCGGGCTGCAGCGCGTGCCCTACGTGTCGCGATCCAGCTGGGACGAGCGCAGCGCCGGCATCCTCTCGGCCAAGGACACGCTGTACGTGGCGGCCCTGCCCAAGGCGAAGACGCAGGAGATCGCCGCCCTTATGGAGAAGCTCTTCGACATTCCCACGGTGGCCCTGAGGGAGTTTCTGGCCGTCACGCTGGTGCCCTCCAACCCGCTTCTGCACACTTCGGGCGCCTATGGCGTCTTCAAAGACTACCAGCCGGGCGACACCTACCCCGAGCAGCTCATGTTCTACGAGCAGTGGAACGACGACACTTCGCGCTTCCTTCTGGCCTACGACGACGAGCTGCAGGCCATCTGCCGTGAGCTTGAGCCCCTCGACCTGTCCGAGGTGGTGTCGCTGCGAGAGTACTACGAATCCCCCGACGCCGAGGCCATGACCCGCAAGCTCAAGAGCATCCGCGCCTTCGAGGCCGTGAAGGTGCCCCTGACCCTTACCCCCGAGGGCGACTTCATGCCCAACTGGAACGACCGCATGTTCACCGAGGACTATCCCTTTGGCGTTGCCATCATCAAGGATATCGCCACCATGGTCGGCATCGACACCCCCGCCATCGACACCCTGCTTGATTTCTACCGCGCCCAGACCGGCATCGCCTACCTAGAGACCGACGGCTCCTCGGCCAAAGACGCCGCCACCAGCACCATGCCCCGCAATTTCGGCCTGAGCGACAAAGAGGCCTTCATCGAGTTCTACCAGTCGTAACCATCGCAAAGGAGTACAACCCATGGCATTTTACGTTGACGAGCACATCAAGAACACCGAGCGCGTTTTCCCCGACCAGGGGCGCTACGGCATGCTCCGTTACGACATGAACGAGAATCCCGAGGGGCTTCCCGCATGGTTCGTGGAAGAGGTGAAGGCCGAGATAACGCCGGAGTACCTGTCCATCTATCCCGAGCCGAACCGCTTCCTGACCAAGTACGCCGCCTATGTGGGCGTGCCCCGCGATTGCGTGACGGCCACCAACGGCACCGACCAGGCCATTCGCTACCTGTTGCAGACCTTCTGCGGCCAGGGCCACGAGGTGGTCACCGTGGCACCATCCTTCGAGATGTACTGGGTGAACTGCAACATCCTGGGTCTTACCCACGTGCCCGTGGCCTACAACGACGACCTGTCCTTCAACATGGGCAACCTCATCGATGCCATCGGGCCCAACACCGACATCGTCGTGCTGCTGAACCCCAACAACCCTGTGGGCGATGCTTTCAGCCGCGAGGACGTCATCGCCGCCATCGAGGCAGCCCGGGCCAACGATGCCGTGGTCATCATCGACGAAGCCTACCACTACTTCTACAAGAACACCTTCATCGATCTCACCCAGACCTACGACAACGTCATCGTCATGCGCACCTTCTCGAAGCTGTTCTCCCTGGCCGCCTGCCGCCTCGGCGTCATCATCTCCAACCCGGCCATCATCCACTACGTGGAGAACGCCAAACTCACCTTTGACGTGAACGCCCTGGCCCTGCTGTTCGGCGAGAAGATCCTCGATCATCCCGAGATCGCCGACGAGCTCATGGCCAAGGAACGCGAAGGCCGCAGCTGGACCATCGAGACTCTGACCGAGCGTGGTTACGAGGCGCGACCCTCCGAGGGCAACTTCGTGTTCATCCGCACGCATCGGCCCGCGCCCGAGGTGGCGGCCGACCTCGAGACCCGCGGCATCCTCGTGAAGTCGTGGAACTCCGGCATGCTCGCCGATTTCCTGCGCGTGTCCACCGGCTCCAAGGCCGCCATGGAGAAGTTCGTGGACGCCCTTCTGGAAGTGGACGCCGCCTAGAGCTACGCCCTGGACGGTGCGCGGCCCGAAAGGGAGCGCACCGTCCCTCCCCCTCCCGCACCACCCTCCCTCACAATCCAACCGCACCCAAGCGAAGGACCCAGCTGTGAAGAAAGTCATCACCTACGGCACGTTCGACCTGCTGCACCACGGACACGTCAACCTCCTGCGCCGCGCCAAGGAGCTCGGCGACTACCTTATCGTGGGCGTTACCTCATCGGACTTCGATAAGAACCGCGGCAAGATCAACGTGAAGCAGTCGCTGATGGACCGCATCGAGGCCGTGAAGGCCACAGGTATCGCCGACGAGGTGATTCCCGAAGAGTACTACGGCCAGAAGATCGACGACATCCGCAACTATGATGTGGACATCTTCGCCATCGGGTCGGACTGGCGAGGGCACTTCGACTACCTGGGCGAATACTGCAACGTGGTGTACCTTGACCGCACCGAGGGCATCTCCAGCACCCAGTTGCGCGAGAGGGGCCATCACATCGCCCTGGGCATTGTGGGCGCTTCCCGAGACATCGCTAAGTTCATCGACGAGAGCAAGTACGTGAGCGGCGTGGATATCGTCGGCGCCTTCCCCGACGGGGACGAGTTCGACCTGGAGGGCAAGACGACGCTGTTCGGCTCGCTCGACGAGCTTATCGAGGCAAGCGACGCCCTGTACGTAGCCAACGCCCCCGAACGGCGCTACACCACGGCCCGAGCCGGCCTGGAGGCGGGCAAGGACGTGCTGAGCGAGTCGCCCGTGGCGCTGGAGGCCGCCGAGGCCGAGGAACTGTTCTCCCTGGCCGCCGAGCGGAAGCTCGTGTTCCACGAGGCGGCCAAGACCGCCTACGCGCTCGCATTCTCGCGCCTGACGCTGAACGTGAAGAGCGGCATGATCGGCACCCCGGTGTCGGTGCGCGCCACCTGCACGAGCCAGGCCTTCGCGAGCCCGGCCGGCAGCCTCATCGGCTGGGGGCCCATCGCCTGCCTGCCCGTGTTCGAGATCCTAGGTACCGAATACGCCCACGCGAGCGCTGCGTCGCTCATGAGCCGCACCGACGGCACCGACGTGTTCACGAAGGTGGATTTCGTGTACCCCGGGGCTTGTGCCTCCATCGAAGTGGGCAGCGGCGTGAAGTCCGAGGGTGAGCTAGTCATCGCCGGCACCAAGGGCTACATCTACGTTCCCTCCCCCTGGTGGAAGACCGATTACTTCGAGATTCGCTTCGAGGACTTCTCCAACAATAAGCGCTACTTCTACCAGTTGAACGGCGAGGGCATCCGCGACGAGATCTCGGTCTTCGCCAAGACCATCCAGGACGGCAAGAAGCCCAACCTGGACATCACCCCTGCCCACACCATAGCGCTCAGCCGCCTCATCGAGAGCTACCGCAACGGCCAGATGCCCGTTCACAGCCTCGGCACCGAATCCGAAGGCTGCGGCATCAGCTTCTTCCAGAATTAGGGGGCTCGAAGGCCGCCCCTAAGGCCTTGCGCCTCCCACCCGCGGGGGCACAAGGCCGCTCTGTTCCAGCAAGTCCAATTCGATGGCCAACCGCTGCCAGAGGACCTGCTCATCGAAGACCACGCCTATATTATAGGCCCGGTATCCTCTACCAAGAAGTTCTTGCACCATCTTTGCGCTATTCAGACCATAGTCCGAATAAACTAGATAGAGAACGTCTTCTTCTGCATCTGGAAGATCCGCGCTCTCGACAGAACCCGTCAAGCGAACCCCGAGCGCGCCACGCTCTGAATCGGCACGAACCAGGCACCAACGATCGCTCGATTCCACCAGCATCCTAACCGTCTTTCGGGCTAGCGGACCCACAATATAAGACCAATCTGGGTCTTCCGTCTTCTCTAAGGCCTTTTTTACCTCCCTGCGCACACCAATGGCCTTCCACTTCGAGCGCATCTCGGGAATATTGGCGCTGTTGGTCACTAGAAGCGCGAAAGGGACAATCGCCGATATACCCAACAAAGCGCCGAGAGACATAAGTACAAGGCCGATGAACGGCCATTCTAGGTATAGCGATGATGCACCGAAAACGATCGTCGCCGCTATCAAGCAGGCCACGAGCACGGCCAACTGCTCGAACAGAACGGGGACATACCGCCCAGTGCTCTTGCGAGCAAGATATCTGGAGCAATACCTTCTGATGTTGGCACGACCTTGAGCAGACAGGGGCTTTTGAGCTCCATCGGCTTCGACATCGGCAACAACTGCCTGGATATGCTCTTGTCCCTTGATGCCGCCTAAGCCGGATACAGCAGCTCCAACAAAAGATTTGATAAATGAAAATACCGTGCTTCCTGCCAGACCAATCAACAGAGTTAGCACTCCTGCAGACAGTATATCTGGCGTTGAATAATTTCTAATCAAATCAATGATCTCTTTTCCAATCATAACAATTACCTTTCTCGTCACGCCGCCTACAACAGGCATTTAATCAATGAGCGCGCCCGAGCACCATGTGCTCGGGCGCGCCTCCACGCAGACAGCCCA
>NZ_JBQIIT010000008.1:46136-114088 GCF_056795635.1 Adlercreutzia sp.
CCCCCCCCCCCCCCCCCCCCCCCCCCCCCCCCCCCCCCCCCCCCCCCCCCCCCCCCCCCCCCCCCCCCCCCCCCCCCCCCCCCCCCCCCCCCGCCTCCACGCAGACAGCCCAAAGATCACCTCCCGCCAAAGCCATAGAACAGCTCTCTGGCCGCCCGCGTCGCTTCGACAGCGTCATGCCGCAAGCGTGCTCGGCACTCATCTATACATTAGTGGCGATGAATTGACGGGCAGCAGTGGGCGCACCCGTCTGCCTGTCGGTAAATCTTTCGCGCAACCGCGAGTGCAGCTTGATCAGTAGGGTGATACCCAAGGCCGTGCCGATTGACCGGCGCAGGCAAATAGGCACATTTAGCCTTATGCACCTCATGATCGCCGTTGGCCTGAGCTTGAGTGTTCACAAGATAGTAATCCATGGTTCTGCCCTTTCAAAATCGCGCCCCGAGCACGCCGGCCGCAATGCCGTACAACGAAGAGCAGGCTTGCATTCATCTTCGAGTAACCATAGAATACATGCAGCCATGCGATCCGCCGTTATTCGTATTGGCATTGTGGAGGCCTTCGGAGCTTCCATTACAAGGTGGGGCCTCAGCGGCAACTGAGTCTCCACCGCTCTCTGAAACTGCGCCTTGCAAGTCGCAGTCGCTGCCCTCAAGCAGCTCAGGTCAGCATCTCTTCCCCCTTTCTCATTTCTGACCACGGCGCTCATGTTAGCACTAAAATAAAGTCAGTCAATATCTCTTTGAAAATTTATTTATCTGTCTCAATGTGTCTCAGCATGGTATACTATCGCCGAAGACAAGCAAGAGACGGGATTGGGGTGGATCGTTTTGAAAAAAATAGATGTGGTCAATCTCATTCAATACCATATCGCTAACGACGACATGAGTTTTCGAACGGAAGCCTACAACATCGCACGCGATTTCGATCAGTCGGGAGATGAGGATTTAGCAGCTTACGTCCTTTCTTTGCTCTCCCCTGTTGGCACCTTCTCATCTCAAACCTACGAGCCTCGCTCGGAATATCTCACAAAGGTAGCCGAAGCCAGCACCTCGCTGCCCCTCCCTACTTCTATATCAAATGAAATCAAGGGGATCATCAATGCGGTAAACCGCCATCGTGGCGTTAATAAATTTCTCTTTCAAGGCGCACCGGGGACGGGGAAGACCGAGAGCGTTAAACAAATTGCCCGACTATTAAACCGCACAGTATATGCCGTCGACTTTAGTCGCCTCGTAGACAGCAGGCTCGGACAAACGGGCAAAAATATCTCAGCACTTTTCACTGAGATTGACCGATTCCCTGATACAGGCGACTTCATTGTATTGCTTGATGAAATCGATGCGCTCGTGCTCGACCGCTCAAGCGAAAACGACTTACGGGAAATGGGGCGAGCCGCCTCCATCTTTCTGCGAGAATTCGACGCCCTGAGAGATGACATACTCATCATTGCGACGACAAACCTCTACGACGGCTTCGACAGAGCCATCATTCGACGCTTCGACTACGTTGTTGACTTCAATCAATACTCCGATGATGACCTTAAGGATATTGCCGAAATACTATACATTCAATCATTGGAGCAATTCGGCATAGGCAAAAGGGATCGGCGACTTTTCCGCAAGATCATTGAGTTCTCGGATCACCTGCCCAACCCTGGCGAACTTGCCAACGCGATCAAAACCTGCATCGCTTTCAGCAATCCAGATGATGATGCAGATTACCTTAAACGGCTCTACCGATTCTTCACAGGCAGGGAAATTGCAGATATCGCGCATCTAAGCAAGCAGGGCTTCACCATACGAGAGATCGAAACTCTGACTAATGTCTCCCGAAGCACCATCTCAAGAACCCTAAAGGAGGCTGAGAATGCGCAGCAATGAGTTGCTTGAACTCAAAGGCCGTTTTTCGCAAGCGTCCGGCCCCCAGCCAGGGCCGCCCACTATTCCTGCCGACAAAAGCGTGCCGTCAGATCATATACGCGACCTCGCAAATCAACTCCGTTCGATAAAAGAATTCTGGCGCCAAAAAAATCTCGGAATCGAGCCCTTGGTCGGTGCCTACTACCGCTGCGTGGTGGCAAAAAGCAATCGGGTGCAGAGACTATTTTCATATTCTGTAACGACTTCGAACGCCGCTATAGTCGGTGCTCGGTTTTACGAGAGTCAAAATTGCCACCCCAAGCATCTCATCACATACAGCGTGCCCGAGATGGATATCGACAAATCCATTCGTGAGCTTGACCAATGCGCCTCAGTTGTCAATAGTCTCCCAAACCACGAGATATCCGGCCAACTTCTCAGCTCGATCATGAAAACGGCATGCCGAGACGATCTGCAAGGGCTTCCGAAAACCGTCTTCGGGAAACTCGTCAAAGATGCCTACTATGTTGATAGACTTGGCATCACCTACTTCGACGAAGAGATCCATGGGCCCGCGATCGTATCGCTTTTCAGGGTCAATGGCCAAAAAAAAGAGCAGCTACTCACAAAATTTGGAATCGAAGTAAGTTCGTCATCAATCCTCGGAGATGCCATCCTGCTCAATGAGGGAGAATTCCAAGTCCTCAGAGAAGAGGCGCCCTACCTGATCGCAATGGCCTCCCTCGATGATCTATCCAGTTATTCCCCTGATGACTTCGCAATTGACAAAAAGCGGAGAATCCAGCCTACTTCTATTCCCTCTCCTCACGGAGAGCCCACTATCGGCGTCATCGACAAGGGTTTTTTCAGTGAGGTATATTTCGGAAAAGACTGGGTGACGTACACGAAAAAGATCGATGACCAATTTGAATTGACCGATGACGACAAAGCCCACGGCACCGCAGTAACCTCCATCATCGTAGATGGGCCACGACTCAATCCCGAATACGACGACGGCTGCGGTCACTTCCGGGTGCGCCACTTCTGCGTTGCAAAAGGCGATCATTTCAGCTCGTTTAGCGTCATGAAAAAGATCAGGAGTATCGTCGACGCCAACCCCGACATTAAAGTTTGGAATCTGTCATTAGGTTCGGAGCTGGCAGTGCGGGCAAATTCCATTTCACCTGAGGCAGCCATACTTGATCAAATTCAAGCTGAAAAGGGAATCATCTTCGTAGTCGCAGGCACAAACAATACGACCCGCAGAGACGATATGCCTATCGGAGCCCCGGCCGATTCGATCAACTCCCTTGTCGTCAATTCGGTAGACCGCAACGGAAACCCAGCAAGTTATTCGCGGCGCGGCCCTGTCCTTTCGTTCTTCGCCAAACCTGATATTAGCTATTACGGCGGAACCCCTCGCGACCAAATGACCGTTGCAGCCCCCTTTGCCGCCTCCTCGGCATATGGTACTTCTATCGCAGCCCCCTGGATTGCACGCAAGATGGCTTATCTGATCGAGGTGATGAAGCTGGAGCCTCAAGTCGCAAAAGCTCTCCTCATTCACTCAGCAACGACATGGAGCAAAATACAGCAATCGAACACCATGGGCTACGGAATCGCTCCTATTCGCATCGAGGACATCCTCTATACTGATCGAGATGAAATTCGATTCGTCATATCTCAAGACCTCAATAGCTTCCGCACCTACAATCTCAAACTCCCCATACCCACAAAAGACGGTAAGTTTCCCTTCAAAGCTCGGGCAACCCTCTGCTACTTCCCCACTTGCTCCCAAAATCAAGGAGTTGATTACACGGACTGCGAGGTTTCGCTCACATTGGGGCGAATGGCCGAGAAAAACGTAAAGAAGCGCGGAGCAAACGGTGAAGAAATTATTGAAGTAAAACGATACATCAAACCGATCAACAATGACAGCCAAGATATGGAGGGTTCCTACACCGACGAAGACACGGCGCGCCGTTTCTACCGCAAGTGGGATAACGTCAAGCATATCGGCGAAATCCTGAAAACCAAAAACCCCGGATGCAAGCAATACGAATCTCAGTTTTGGGGGATAGCCTTCTCCCTCAAAACTCGACTCGACGAAAAGCGAGGGCAAACGCTGCGCGTGGGACTGGTTGTCACCCTCAAGGAAGTCACTGGGGCTAATCGATTTGGCGAGTTCCGCTATGGCCTCGAGGCCAACTCCTGGATCGTCAACCCGATCGACATGCATTCTCGAGCACAAATTGTCGAACGAGCCACAGTAGAAGAGCTAAGATTCGATGAATAGTGTAATAAATTTTTATTAAAATATATACATATTAGGGGAGTAACCTGATACAGAAAGAGGAGGGGAATCATGGCTATTCGCAAAATTACTATCGAAAATCTCCTGGGAATCAACCGACTAGAATTCGACTTGCCCAGCAAGCCCGATGTCTATCTTCTGGTGGGACCAAATGGCACTGGCAAAACCACACTTCTCACATGCCTAGACCGCATCAAAAAATCCTATCGCCTTCCCCCAGGGCTTTCCCTCCTCGAAGGGCATTGGAAATATCGATCGATACGACAATGCGTCTATCACATACGAATCGAATGCAGGATCTGTAACCTACACTAAAGCACCAGCCAAATGGGCACCCAAACCGCGCGACGGCTCGAAGATCTTAAAAACATTTGGATTGAGCGACACAATATACGCACGCGCCGATCACAGTCGCTTGAGTATCTCTTCGCGCGACATAGAAAAAGGCCGATTCATCGAGGCCTCCCGGTTCATCAAGGAGTCTCTCTGTACTATATTTAACGACAGGAAATTCGAGAACTTGGTGAGATTTAGAGTGGCCCAACGAGGCCCGATCCCTTCTGATTCTCCCTACTTAATCAGACTAAGTAGGAGCGAATACTACTCTGAGAAGAGGTTCAGTACCGGAGAAATTGCTCTCCTGCGATTAATAGAGAGGCTTGAGAAGGCCTCCAACAATAGTTTGGTTCTTCTTGATGAAGCGGAACTTGCCCTGCATCCAGAAATACAGCGAAGACTTCTATCCTTTCTCGAGGGGCAGTCGCGCGACAAACAGCTCATTGTGCTTATAGCCACCCATTCGAATACACTGCTCGTAAACGCCAAGCCCCAGCGCATCATTCTATTACGCAAAACGAACGATAGCATTGAATCGGTCAATCCCTGCTATCCCGCCGAGGCGATGAGAAGCATCGATCTTTTCGACAGCGTATTGGGCGATTACCTGGTTCTAGTTGAGGATGACGTGGCCCAAAAATGCTTTCAAAGCATGTGCAGACGAGCTGTAAGAGAAGAGCACTTTGGCAGAGAAGCCCTCTCGCCGATCTTGCCTGTGGGAACTTTTTACGATACGGCAACTTTCGCTATTAACATCTCCTTCAAGGTACCGGAATATACCAGCGTTAAAGCCCTCTTAGACCACGACGCTTTTACTGATGAGCGCATCATTGCCCTAAAAGAACGGTACGGTGGGATTGTCCACGATCTAGGCTTCACGCCGGAGGAGGAGCTCCTTGAACTCATGGAAAAAACTCCTCAGAATTTGAGGAATACTGCCAAACAGAGTTTCAAGTAAGCTATCATCAAATAATTGGCTCGCAAAAATATGCAAATGTACTCAAGGAAGATTTTAAAAACCCACGCACGAAGGCAAAAGCACTCTTTTTCTGTGTCGTAGAGCAAATATCATCCCATGCGGTATTGAGAGAAGAGATCGAGGTCTGCAACAACATCATTGACCACTTGATGGGCTATTACGATATCCAACGCATCATGAAACTAGTGCGGGCTATTTTTAAGAAATAATTGGATTCGATCATCAATACGGTTTTCTTATTCCCGCAGAGAAAAGCAGGGGCGAGTGCATCGCCCAATCGCCCCTGCGAATTCACCTCGTCATTCCCGTCACGGGATCGAAGTAGTATTTCTTGCCGTTGAAGCTGCGCCAGCCGGTGAGGGCTTTGCCGTCCCAGTTGAAGTAGCTCTTGCGGCCGTCCTTCCAGGTGATCCAACCTGTCTTCATGCGAGAGGCGGAATCGAAGTAGTACCAGTAGCCCCCGAGACGCTGACTCCAGCGCTTGGATATGCCCGTGGCCTGGTCGAAGTAGTACTTCACTCCGTTGAAGCTGCGCCAGCCGAGCAGGGCGGCAGCATGACCCTTGCCATCGGGGTGGAAGTAGCTCTTGGTGCCGTCTTTCCAGGTGATCCAGCCAGTCTGCATAACGCCCGAGCCGTTGAAGTAGTACCAGGCACCGCCGATTTTCTGGCTCCACTTCACGGGCTTGCCGGCACCGTCGTAATAGTACGTCTTACCACCGGCCGTCACCCACGCGTTCTTCGGCGCGACGATATTGAATGACAACTTCTTGCTGCCCGCATAGTTCTTGCCCGCGCCCTGAATGGTCAGCGTCGCCTTGCCAACCCGACTGTTGTTCTCGTAGGAAACCCGATAGTCAACGCCCTCCCGCAGCGTGCGGCTGCCATGCCGTATGGTCACCTCAGGCCGAATCGACGAACCGGTATACTCGTAGGAGGACCGCAGGCCTGCCACAGACACCCCGGCAATGGAGGCCGGAGCGATCTTCCATTGATACGGACGCTCCACCACACTGCCCGTCTTGTCCCAGGCGTATCCATCACCAGGCGCAGCCCAAACGGTGTAGGTTCCCGCGTCCACAGCGCTGGTCGTCCCCCGAAGCGCATAGGAGCCGGTCGAGGGAACGGTCACCCCCTCCTGGCTCGCACCGTTGTACACCAAGTTCCGCGCAACCGTCGGCTCCCCAACGAGGACGGTGTACGTTTTCACGGTGAAATAGTCGTCGGCATAGGAGACGCGAACCACGGCATCGGCCATTTGCCCGTCGGTAATCCACTCGTACTGGTTCAGCTCGTAGGCCACTAAATTATTGATCACGTCCTTGTAACTATCCTGGGCCCAATGGGCGTTGGGTGCCTCCAGCGTGAAAGAGGTCTCCTTGCGCTCAAGGCGTTGCAGAATCTGGTCGGCCACAGAGTCGGACCACTCCATAATATCGCCCGTCTTAATGAAGTAGTTATTCTCCAGCGAGGTGGCCTCATACCCCTGGGTGGGGCCCTCGTAGGAGGGGTTCGCGAGCATCATAGTGACATCATCGAGGCCGAACAGCAAATGAGCCTGCTGCTCCTTGGTGAGAAAGTCCGGTGTTGTCGGATCGGCGAAATCGTCCTTCACGTCATCGTGGGTCGTATCGACGTGGTACCAGGCGCCATCCATCTTCACAGCGGTCCACACATGCCCGCCGTCCGTAATGCGTCCCGCCTCCAGACCAGCAATCTCCAGCAGCTTCACATAGGCGGCGTGATACCCCTCGCAGGTGACCGCCATGCCCGCCAAGGCCCGATCGATGCCCAGATGCTTGTAGCTGTAGTCGTAGCTGACGTTGTCGATGATCCAGTCATGCAGCGCAAGCGCCGTCTCGTAGTCATCACTGCTTCCATCGGGAAGGCATTCGTCAACGATTTCCCGAGCCCGGGTCTCAACATCGATGAAACCATCGCCGTCCACGGTGATGTCGAACGTGAACCGCTGGAACAGGTTCGTCACCGTATCGCGCACCTGGAATTGGTACTGATACCGACCGGCGCTCACGAACTGATAGCTCAATACATTGGAATCCTGGTAGGGGTCGGCGCGACCGAACGAGGGGTCGTAGACCCAGACATAGCGTCCCTCTGTCGGATCGTACTTGTAGATGAAGCCTTGCTGGTACTGGTAGCTTCCCGACCCCTTCGGGCCCCCATCGGCCGTAATGGCGAAGCTCGTCGGCGTTCCGGCCACGGGCTTCATGTAGGAGACGGTGGCGCTCCAGCCATCGCGATTGAGCCCGTGAGGCCGCGCCGGCACCGTGATGACGTCGGGGTCGGCAGCGGCGGATGCGGCAGGCACTTCGGAAGCTGGCTCGCCGGGAAGCTCGACGCTGGGCTCAATGGACGGCTCGGCCATCGGTGCGGCGCTCAGTGCAAGGGGTAGCTCGACCGCCGGATCGGCGGCCACCTCAATATCGGATTCCCCGTTCGACGAGACAGCCGATTCAGCGGACGATTCATCGCCGAAGGCCGCAACGGGCAGCAACGCCATCACCATCGCCGCCGCCAGGCAGCACCGTCCCCCTCGCGCGAACCTATCCATCATCAGGCTCCCTCCAACTAGAAAGAGTCTCGCTCCATGCGCATTCTTTTTTGCACAGTGACAATTACACGACGACAGTCTACTGAATTTCTCGCCCTCCCTGCAATAGCCTTTCGGCGCCCGTAAGCACGCCTTATCAGTCTGCTGCTTCCGCTCCATAAAACCAAGGGATGCAAATGACCTTGGTTTACGTTACTATATAAATGACCGTGGGCAATTCCCAATCCCGCTTGCCCGCACGCGGTCCAGGCCGCGAAACCCCTTCCATCCAGGAGAGCAACGCAGAACTTATGGAAACGCAACCGCATATGACAACCTCAGGCGCTATGGATTCCCCCATCGATTCCTGCGCACCGGGGGAGGCGGCCAACGACGATTGGATTCGTGGGGAGGTGGCCGACGCCGCCCGCATTCTCCAAGAACGCAACCTTGGGAAGGCCAATGCCATTGCCAAGCCTGTCTCCCCCGCTGACGGCATCTACGTTCGCTATGTGAAGCGCGGCCTCGATATCGTTCTGTCGGCTGCAGCCCTTTTGGTCACGCTGCCCATCAACGGCGTGCTGGCGATCCTAACTTTCCGTGATGTGGGCTCTCCGGTGCTCTTTCGTCAAAAGCGCTCGGGAAGGAACCTCGAGCCTTTCGACCTCGTGAAGTTTCGCAACATGACCAACGAGCGTGACGAGAATGGCGAGCTGCTTCCTCCTGAAATGCGCACCACTGACCTCGGTCGTTTCGTGCGCCAGCATTCTCTCGACGAGCTCCTCAATTTCTGGAGCGTCTTCAAGGGCGACATGTCCCTTATCGGACCTCGCCCCCTGCCCATCGAATACACGCCGCGCATGTCAGAGCGCCACAAACAGCGTTACTACGTGCGTCCTGGCCTCGAATGCCCCCTCATCGATCCCACCCTCGAGGAGCGCTACGACTACAGCCATGCTCGTTTCGAGAACGACATCGCCTACGTAGAATCCGTCAGCTTCCTCACCGACGTCAAGCAGGCCTTTCGACTCGTAGCTATGGTGCTAAGACGCGGTAAGACCACGAATTTCATTGGATCGGATTCTCACTTCATCGGCTACGACTCAGACGGCCACGCCATGAGTCAGGGCCGTCTAAAAGACCGCGCATGCTATGAGCGCGAAGTGCTTGGCCAAGCCTAGACCACGAAAAGGTATCCAAGTGAAGAGAATTCTCGTAACGGGAAAAACGAGCTGGATCGGCAACGAACTCGAGCTTCATCTAGAACAATTCGGCGACAATTACGAAGTGCATCGCGTATCGCTACGCGGTGACGAATGGAAGTCGGAGAATTGGCGTGGCTTTGACTCCCTTATCCACACTGCTGCCATCGTCCATCAAGGGGAAGGTGTCGGAGACCTAGACGGCCTCTACGACGATGTCAATGTTGCCCTTACCCGCGACGTCGCCGTAAAGGCCAAGGCGGCCGGCATCCCTCACTTCATCTTTCTGAGCACTTTCGCCGTCTACGGCGTCACCGGTGCCGCGAACGCAGCGCCCATCGACTTGGACACACCGCCAAATCCCCGCACCTGGTATGGCAAGAGCAAACTCGAGGCGGAGCGGCAACTAAGTGATCTCGCAGACGATCATTTTGCCATCGCCATCATTAGACCGCCCCTGGTCTATGGCCCCCATTGCACCAAGGGGAACTTCCCCCGCTTTGTGCAATTCGCCGCCCGCACGCCCATTTTCCCGCATGTGCGCAACCGCCGCTCCATGATCTACTCCCGCAATTTGGCCGAGTTGATGCGCCTGCTCGTGGAAAGCAGGGAAGGAGGCCTGTTCCTCCCCCAGGAGGAACAGCATGTCTGCACCGCAGACATGGTCGAGCAACTCGGCCGCGCCATGGGGCGCCGCATCCACCTCAGCCGGCTGCTCGCCGGGCCGGCGTCGTTTCTCGCGCACCATAACGAAACATTTGGCAAGGTATTCGGCAGCGACTGCTATAGCCTGAAGGCCAGCGAGTGCGGCTACGACTACCGCATCACGCCCCTTAAGGACTCCATCAGACTGTCGGTAGACGCATAGCGATACGCGCCCACCGACAGCAGCTCATGCCCAAGCTCACAATTCCGGACAATACGCGTCAAAGCGCCTCATGAACAGCTCAACCCAGAGAAAGCGCTCAAATGCCTTGCTCCCCCGATTGTTGCGGCATAACTCCCCCACAGCTCCCATATCGAAGAGCGGCGCCGATCGCGCCTCTTTGACAAGCGACAGGGCGAAGGACTCGGGAAGCTTTTCCATCCAAGCCTCCCGGGGCGCCGGGAATCCCATTTTGTTCTTTCTCCAGATGACGCTGTCAGGCAATCGGCCGTCAAAAGCCTTACGGAGCAAGTACTTCGTCCAACCTCCTTGGATTTTCAAGCTGGGCGGGATAGAGCAGGCAAACTCCACGAACTGGTAGTCCATAAAAGGAATCCGGCTTTCCAGTGACGCCGCCATATAGAGCCGATCATCCCAGCGAGTAATATGGGGCAGCTGGGTGCTGGTGAGCTCATTGTAGGTCACCCCACTCAAGCTCCCCGGGAACAACAGCTCTCGCAGTTGGCGGTCATCACAAGCTCGCATCATGAGATCGCTGCAATAACGTTCTGACTCTCGACGACGAACCCGCTGCCGCAAAAACGCCATATTGTAGTAGCCCATCATAGCGGCAAGCTCTTTGAAAGTGAGCCGCGAATTGTCCACCGCGCGGCGCCCTTCCCGGAACGCCTCGGAGACCCTGCCGCTTCCCACAAGGTCTTTAAGGTAATAGGCATAGTAACGCTCATAACCGAACATGGTCTCGTCGCCGCATTGGCCGTTGATCAGCACCTTGAAGCCCGCATCGCGAACCTGCTCCAAAAGACTGAGTGTTCCCAGATTTGTGGGGTTGCACATGCCCTCCAGATGCCAAACGAGATCCGACATTTTCTCGCCTATATCATGTGCCGCAAAGCTCGGCTCCACCATGTGTCCAATACAGTTCTTAGCCTGATTCACGGCCTGGGCAAACACGCGCTCATCGCAGTCGGGGTATCCCTCGTAAGAAGTTGTGAAGGTAGACAGACGCGCGTCGGGATCGACGGAATGAAGTTGATCCGCCAACTCTGCGGTCAGACAAGAAGAATCGAGTCCTCCTGAAAGCAAAACCCCCAGCGGCACATCGCTCCTCATTCGCCACGAACAGCTACGGGACACTTCTTGGCGAATCCGATCGACGCACTCTTCAGCAGACATGGGCTTCGGCTCAACCGAGAGATTCCAATATCTCTCCTTTCGCACCGAGACAATCGACTGCATGTCATGGCCCATTTGAACAATGAGGTTATGACCCGCACTCAGCATCTCCACATGAGCAAAGGGGGTCTGGTGGTCGTAATCGCTCACTCCGTAAATGACATTGGACGCCACATAGGGGACATTGAGTGCCCTATCAACAAGTGAGCAGGCCGCAACTTGTTTCAATTCCGACCCAAAGCAGAAAGCACTGTGCCCATCAGTCCACCAATGAAAGGGCTTTGCCCCCAGTCTGTCGCGAGAGCAAAACAGTCGTTTCTTACCCTCATCCCAGATGCAGAAGCCCCACATGCCGTTGAAATGATCGACGCAGTGCTCCCCCCATTCGAGATACGATCGCAGGAGAACCTCGGTGTCGCTGTGGGTAGAGAACTCGTGGCCGAGCGCAACCAACTGCGCCCTCACTTCAACATAATTGTACAGCTCACCATTGAAAACAAGTACGCATTGGGAGGCGGCATCCACCATGGGCTGATGGCCGGCAGCCGTCACATCGAGAATGCTCAGACGCCGATGGGCCAAACCCATCACCGGGCGGCATGACGCAGCAAGAGACTTTGCGGAACGATAGGGGGCGATCCTAAGGGAATGCACCGTATCATCTCCGTAGCACTCATGGCCAACCGAAGACTGCTCCACCAGATAGTAGCCCTCATCATCCGGACCCCGATACTTGGCAACGTTGTTCATGGAGACTAACTCGCCAACTCCGATGCGCATCCTTGTATCAACAAACCCCGCAATGCCGCACATTTGCTATTCAGCTCCTTCTCCGCCTGCTCGTGATGCCACCGACAAACGATGCCCAGAACGATTACCCATCCCTTCTTTTTTGGGAGGGGCAAGAAATACGGCCCCGAATCCGCCGTAGCGGGAAACGAAAAAGGCATATACGAGAAAAGGCAGGTACCCGTAGGACAAGAACACAGAGAATAAATTTCCGTTCACCATGAATTCCGTGGTCGAGATAAGTACCGGGACATAGAATGCCACAGCCTGCCTCGCAACCACCCGATCCATGAGACAGTATAGGCTCACCATAACAAGAGGATACACAACGAGGCCGAAAATACCGAAATTCATATAGGCATCGCCAATGGTTCCCGCAGGGTTCTTATTGTCTGCCGTGCCATGGATCACCGTTCCCATGTGCTGGGAAACATCATCGACACCGAGGGGGTTCTCAAAGCCGAACTGGTTGAGCCATCGAAGCAGATGGTGCAACTCGTACAGTTTCTCCTGATCGTGAAAATATTCGATAAAGCCCCAAGCGTTGTGGCTCGTAGTGAACAAAACACGACGTGTAATATAGTTGGAAATGAAAAGTCCGATTTTGGTATCGAAAAGGAGACCGCCGACCATGACAACTGCCCCAAGCATCAGGGGCGCCCATGCGAACCATCTAAGGTCGGCCCTTCGCCTAAGAACAAGAACAAGTCCTATGGTGAGAACCAGCGTGAAAAGATATGTCTTCATGCCGTTAATCGCCGTAATGGATAGATCAAAAAGAGCCAGCGCAGCTGCCATACCGTACCGACGCTTCAAAAGACAGACGGCCACACCGAAAGGAGCGAACACGCAACCGGTCCAGGAAACCAGCCGCTGCCAAATCGGCCCCAGGGGAGCCGTGAAGCTCTCCTGGCGCATATCGTAATAATCCGCCAAATTGAAGGCAAAACTTACCCCGCCGTTGTAGTAAACCGCATAGAGGAATACAACGAGGGTGAGCAGGAACGGAGCTGCTGCAAGGAAACGAGAGCCGCGAGGAGCCGCTATCGGCTCCCTGGGCCGCCAACGAATCTGGCCGAAAAAGTAATATCCCAGCAAGACCATGCTCCAGAAGAGACACGAGTACAAAATAAAGTAGTGCGGAAGATGCTGCACATAATAGAGAGATGTATTGGGAACAAAGCACAGCAAAAAAAGCGCACCAACGAAAAGGTACGACGGACGATGGCTTTCGGCCATCAAAACGCAGGGTACGGCCATCAATAGAAGCAGAGCGTAGGATATGAGCAGCCAACCTGCATCGGGATCGTAAATCGACATCCCGTACAGGGCATAGTAGGGACATAGCGCACTTGCGTAGACATAGTCCAGGGACGCCCTGAAGAAGAGGATGCCTCCAAGCATGAGCACTTTGCGGCCCAAGGAGAAAGGCGAGCAGCCCTCGCTTTCCCTCTTCGTCGATACGGCATTGTCACATATATTCATTTAGCGAATCACTCTCAGCTCGAGCGTCTGGGGGTTTGTCTGGGCCTCGGCCACAAGTTTTCTTGACTCTACTACGCAATCATAATGAGAGGAATACCGCGCCTTCTCTATCCGGAACGACCACGAGCCCGACACTTCGACCGCCACGCCCTCGTTCACGAGCAAAATGCGGCCATCGTCACCGTCTCTCACCTCTACATCGGGATGAAGGGGCAGCGTGCACGTCATGGGTTGATCAGCGCCCACAATCCTATCGACAATGGTGATGCGCCCACGCTTGGACCAGATCGCACAATCCCTCTCATGACGACAGGCCAGTCGTTTTTGGTAACCGTCGTGCCATCCCGAAATTCTGATTTCGCCGTCATTGCGCTCCATCGACAGATGCGTGACAACGGAATCGGCCCACCCAAAAGGATCGGGGCCAATCTCTCTCTGCTCAAGCCCCTCCACTGCAATAGTGGCATGGGAAAAAGTGGATCGCATCTCATTACGCAACAACGCATCGCCCGTATAGCTTCCCGTACCAGGGTCGACAATGAAGTCACGACCGTCAACAAAAAGCGTAAAGGACAGGAGGTCGTTGTGAGTATGCCCACCCATACCAAACTCTCCCGCATCGAAAGCGGTCATGGTCAGGTGCATACCGGCCCGTGAAACCACCATCATACGCGGTGTTTCCAGGATCCTCTCTTCCCCTTCAGCGCAAACGTCG
Organism: Adlercreutzia sp.; assembly: GCF_056795635.1. Lineage (NCBI taxonomy): Bacteria > Bacillati > Actinomycetota > Coriobacteriia > Eggerthellales > Eggerthellaceae > Adlercreutzia > Adlercreutzia sp. The sequence continues at coordinate 60,431 of NZ_JBQIIT010000008.1, forward strand.
CAGAAGCCTTCGCCGCTCCGCGACGCAAGTCTGAGAAAAACAGCATGGTCATTAGGGCCATCAGGCAAAAGGCGCAGCACTCTGCCCGAATCGTTGTCCCCTATTTGGACGGCTGTTCCGTTACTGCGCCTCAGAGTCGTTGAGTATCGAGCCATAGAGGCCAGCCGATCATGAAACCCCCTCGACAGCTTTATCCCGCAAAACTCGAGCATTGCAGCAGAATAGCCCAGCAATTCCCCAGCTAGCCTTTGATAGGAAGTTGAACCTTCGTAATCGCAGCCCGCATCGAGGATCTGACGGCGAGACTCTTCTTCCAAAGCCCGCTGCACATATCGTCTCAACGACTCCTGAGACTCATCCGCTAAGGCGCAGAACGCGGCCAGCCCCACCAATCCCCCCAGATAGTGCGTCGAAGTAAGACCGCTGATATTTTCCTCGAATTGCAAGATATGGTGGCAATGCTGCTTCGCCGAGCGCAGGAATCTGTCCACGAACTCCTCGTCACAGACTTCCGCGTCAACCACAAAGGAGAAGGCGGCAATCATATTAATAAGACGGATGCCCACTTCAAAAGACGGTTGCCATTGTGGCCCTACATCATAGGGAACGCTCTCGATAAACGAGCCCAAGATGTCCACTACGACACCTGCGTAACGTTCTTCGCGCGTTAGATGGTACATAAGCGCCGGGGCGAGAAGATACTCCATACGCGCCACTTCCCACACTCGCTTTATGTCAGCCTTCTTCCCAGGCTCAACGGCACCGCGCGCACGGGAAAAATGAGCGGCCGTATATCGAGCACCTGTTGCATAATCGACACCCCAGCGAGGACGACCGTCTTCGAGCACTCCCTCTCGATAATCGTATAGCACATAGACAGAGCCGTCGAGCAACTTATCAGCATGGGATCTGATCTCCTGAATGTCCGGAGAGCCATTGACTTCGAGGAGAACCGTCGCCATGTGAGCCGCCAGCGATTGGGCTCGCGAAATCAGCAGCGAGTCGCCAGGAAACGCATCTTGATAGCGGAGTTCCTCCCGCCTAGCCCAAAGCGGTCGGTTCCTGGCAAAACGTGCTCGCCCCCGCGCATATCGCCACTCCCTCTTCACATAGCTCCATCCCACCGACGGATGCATAACGAGATCGACAATCCTCATATCTATCCTCTCTTGGCGGAGCTTTTGCCGCAATACAAATACGCAATACAGAAGGAGGCGCCATACATGAGGACATTGGCCAACCCCACTCCCCACGCATAACCGAGCAGACCGCTCAACCACGTACCCACCAGAGCGCACAAGGCGTACAGAACCACCCGAACAGTCGAAAAAACCGTCTGCCACCAGGAAGGAGCCGCAACCATAATGAGAGTAGCATTGATGGTGAAGCCCAAGCCTAGGACGATAGCAAGATTTGCCCAGAAGATTATTCCCTCCGCATCATGATAAAGCGTGGGGTACAGAATACTCGTCACCACATTACCCGCTAAGGCGCACAGCCCTGCGAAAAAAGCCATCACTACGATACCAGCAAGGTTGATACCCAGCAGCGTTCTTGCCGACAAAGACACCCTTCCATTGCCCAGATAGGTGATGAGCACCGTTCTCAAGGGCGTGGAAACGAGAAAAACTATCTTCCCCAAAAAGGAAGCCGCAAAGAAAACAGAGAGGGATGCCTCGCCAAGGGCAAAGGGAATGAAGATGCGGTCAAAATAGCTTCCAAGACTACCAATAAACGTGCTAGCCGACAACGAGGCGTAAGTCTCCCTTGCCTTCTTCTTGCTTTTGACCTGCGCATCACGACCTATACGCACCTTTGTCTTCACGAGCACATAAACCAGCGAAAGTACTTCTCCCAGAATGAAAACCAGCAGCCAAACGCCACTCAGCCTGAACAGAAGCAAGCCCAAAAGATATCCCGCACTCACCACGCAGTTGGCAACAAAGAGACTCATGAAATCTATATTGAGGCGCACTCTCACCAAAAGGTATGCCTTGCTCGACGAGAGGACAAACAGCACCGAGAGCAACACGAGCTCGGCCGTGGTGTACCCAAAGAGGAACAAACCGCACAGAAGCACAGCCACGACGCCAGCCGCCCCGGATATTGCAAGCAGCTTCAGATAAAACGGAGGCTCATCGATAGTTTCGCAGACACCATCGCAAACGAGACGCGTGTTGCACAGCTCACGCCCGGTAGTCGCCACGATAATATCGACGATTCCCATGGTGGAAAGCAGGATGCCATACTGCGTTGGGCTCAATGCCGCCGCGAGAAATGGATAGAGGGCGAACTGGGTTACGAGAGATACAACGAGTGTCGACCCCATGGAAAAGAAGAGATCTTTGCCATACGACTTTATCTTGCCAAAAACGCTCATCGAGTTCAGTCCAGCAGTCTATACAAACTCCGCAACGGAAGGAGTTGCGGAACAGGCTGTTACGGCCGCAATCTTCTGCGCGAGTGCGTCATCTACAGAGTTGAAATCCGCATACTCGATCGCCTTCTTGAGGGCAGCGCCAAGCGCCTGATTCAATGAGGCATCGTCCATGAGGCGACGCAGGGCACACTCGAGCTCATCGACGCTCTCGCAATCAACGGACAGGCCTACGCCCCACTCCTCCACTAATTCCGAGAGATAGGTTCCTTTTGCGGCCAAAATGGGAAGCTCACAGAGGATGGATTCATACAGCTTGTTCGGGAGGGCAATTCTCACATTGGGGATAGAGGCATCGTAGACCGAGTAAATACAATCGGCCCGGCCGTAGAGATCGGCTACATCGCTCTCATAGCTGTACGTGCCCGTAAACTCCACATGACTCTTCCCGTCGCAATAGCGAACCAGCTCCTCATAGCATTCCTGCGTTTCTCCGCCACCCGCGAAGAACACCCGAGCACCCGCGCGCTCGGCAGCATCAACGAGCATCTTCATCTGCTCAAGATAGCGAATCCCGCCAATATAACCGACAGTAAATGAACCGCTGTTCTTTTTCCGATAGGCGCGAAACGGAGCTGGGTCAGGAACATTGGGAACAAAGATCACCTTATCGGGATCGATGAACCGGGCGTAGTAATCATCGTAGTATTTCTTGGAAGTGACAACGATCAGATCGACATCGGAAAGCAATCGGCGCTCTAAGCGAGAAACGGCACGCTGTACGAACCTTTTAAGCGGATTACGCGCCGTAGCCAAGTGAAGGTTGCGCAGATCGGCCACCTCATAAACGACCTTGGCCCCACAGCCCCTCTTGTAGGGAATAACCCCCATCAGCGCATCGAGCCCTGCCGTGTATACGCAATCGGGATTCGTCGTCTTCAGCTCACGAGCTATTTGCCTGCGCATGCGCAACGATCCGAGAGCTCGCTCCAGGGGTTTGTCCGCTGACGGGAGATCCAGAGAAAGTATCTTATGGGGAACATCCTTGTGCTCAGGCTCCCAAAGATCGTAGATTTTTCGCCTGAAGGACAGCACCGAGCAATCCCCGAATTTTTTCATTAAGCCGATGCGCTTATTCATTCGGGGATTGGGGACGTGCAAAAGTACGAACGTGGTTCTCATTACCGAGCGGACGCCTCTCCCGCCGAAGCCTCCAGCGCCTCAATAAGCGCACGGTGGCCCGTGAACGTATCTTCAATGGCAGGGTTGGGGGATTCGCCGCGCAGTACTTTCAGGATGAAGTCATACTCGTTAGCGAAACCCTTATCCTGCTTAAGCCGCGGACTGCTCTTCTTCGCATTGCTGAACCGCGTGAGGCCAATGAAATTATCCACTTCGTATACGTTGCCGGCGCCAAACACCCTCAGCTGCTCCTTGGGGAACTTCTTCGATCCTGCCGAGGTATAGAGAATGTTCGCAATGGCCCCAGATTTCATCTTAAGGGAAATGATGGCATTGTCCTTGCAGGGGCGATCCTCGCAATCGGCAAAGGTAAGGCCAAGACTATCGATGCCGCTGCCATCGAGGCTCTGCACCACATCTACCATATGGCAAGCTTCACCAATAATACGTCCCCCTCCCACATTGGCATCCTGCGTCCAATGATCCGCGGGTATCTCGCCGGCATTGACGATGTAGTCGTACATGCACGGCATCTGATCGGTGTGAAGCTCTTCCTTAATCCGGAGGACGCTCGGAGCATATCGGCGATTCATTCCGCAGAACAAGTGCCCCTTGCTTTCCCGGTAGGCCTCTTCCACCATATCGAGTTCTTCCAGAGTAAGCGCCAAGGGCTTTTCGCAATAGACGCTCTTTCCTGCCCGAAGGGCCTCCGCGGCAATTTTGGCATGGGAGTTATGCCCCGTCGAAACAATGATCAAATCGATGTCGTCATCGTCAAGAAGATCATGGTAGTCATTGGTGATATACGAGAAGAGCCCTTCCTCGGCCGTTTGCCCCGTGCTCACGCCCCCCGTTGTCGCAAGCGCCTTGAGCCTGTAGCCGCCGTTGGCCTTCAAGCCAGGGAGAATGGTGCTGCGGGCAAATCCGCCGCCACCGACGAGCCCCACCGACACTTTCCCCTCGACGGCAGATTTCGCCTGAGAGGAAGCCCGGACGATGCTGTCCGTCTTCCCCGCGCGCTCAGGATACTGAAGGAGGATGCCGATGTATTGCTCGTGATTCTTATTGGTGGTGATCATCTCGTAGGCCGTCGCCGCATCCTCAAAAGGCACCTCATGGGTAATGAGATCCGACAAATCAAGACGGCCCGTGTCGAGCAGGCGCACGAATTCCTCGATATTGCGACCCTCTGTGAAGCGAACGTGGCCGATGGGATAGTCGACTCCCTTTTCCTCGTACGAAGCATCATAGCGCCCCGGGCCGTAGGAGCGGGCGATTGTGAACGTAAGCTCCTTTTGGTAGTAAGGACGACGGTCGATATCCATCTTGGTCACGCCAATCATGCAGATCACGCCTCGATCGCGCGCAATGGCGGCAGCCAAATCCATGGGAGCATTGGAGTCGGTAGCGGCCGTGATGATAACCTTGTCAACCCCTCGACCAGCCGTTTGGGCCAAGGTGAGCTCAGCGGCATTCTCGTCAAGGGAGTTGACGAAAGCCTTCAGGCGAGTACCCTCGAGCGACTTATCCACCACATCGAACCCGATGACATCGCAACCATAGGCATCAAGGATGCGAGCGCAAATTTGACCGATGAGCCCCATCCCTATCACCGCCACCGTCTCGCCAGGACGCACGTCGGCCTGGTGAATGCCCTGGAGGGCGATACCTCCCAGAGCACACAGTGCCGCCTGCCGAGGATCGGGCAGGGAATCGGGCAGCTTCGCCACGAGATTCCGATTAACGCGGTTGATCTCCGAGTGGTAGGCCTGGCCGACCATGGCAACCAGGTCGCCGGGAAACACATCGGTTACCCCTTTGCCGCAAGAGAGCACGCGACCAACGGCGGAATAGCCCATGGGCATCGGCTCGCCCAGCTTATTGAAAGCGAGTTCCATGGTGGTCAGCACGCCATCGGTGGAAAGCTTTTCGAGCACTTTCTTAACTTGATCGGGCCGCTCCAAAGCCTTGGCAACCAAGTTCTTTCCACCGAAGGATGTAAGCGTCCGCTCGGTTCCCGCACTCACAACCGACCACAGCGTTTCGACAACCACGTACCCCGGCTTATCAACAGGGGCGGGCACTTCGACAAGCTCAACATTTCCCTTATCAACCATCAAGAATAGCTGTTTCACGTTTTTCCTTCCTCGAATCACCCATACGAGCGACCAAAATAAATGGCTATACCATGACGACCAGTCGTTATCTCTCGGACATGTCCATGCTGCATGTCGCCTAATCGGTACGGAGAGCCGCCCCCGTAACCGAAACGCCTGCAAGTTCCAGTTCATCGGCAACGGTGCGCAAGGCAGGACGCGAATCCCGCCACAAGACTGCACACACCACCGTCGCAGATGCCTCTCGGGCGCAATAGGCGGCACCCATTCCCCGATCAAGCGACTCGCACTCAAAGACCGTTACCGAAGAATCATCCGACGATGAAACCTCGTTGGTGTCCGCCTCTACCGAAAGAATGCGGGCATGCACCCCCGTGCGCTCGATGGCGTCAACCAGGTGGCGTGCGCACCATGAGGTGCCCTCGTCTCCAACAGGGAGAAGACAAATGGATTCTATAGTGCCAGAGGCTCTAAACTGGATATTTGCCCAGAGTTGCTCGGCCGCGGCTCGACCCTCCCCCTCACTGAGAACAGGCACATTAAGCCCATAGGTCACATCATCTTTCCCGCGAATCGGTTTACGCACGGCATCTATGAAGACAATGACAGCGCAAGCCGCCAGCAAACCCAGAATAGCGGCGGCGGCCCCCAGCAAAAGAGGACCCGCCCCCGCCGGTTCTGCTTCAACCGCATTGTTGACAGTAAACGAGCAGAACTCGAAAGTGCGATCCGAGCCCAGCGTATCCTGCAAGAGAGAACCGCTCAGAACACCTGCGACATCATCGGCATTGTTGAGAGCCCCGAGATCGGCTCGACCGGCCTCGTCTTCCTCCTGTAAGGCCTGAAAAACTTCGGCAGATTTCAGTGCCACTGATTGAGCCAGGTCATTTGCCAATCCAAGGCATTCCTGCTCATCGCTGCACTTAACCGCCACCTCGAACATCTGAGCGCCCCCCGAGGGCGCGACGCTGTTCTTCGCCGTCACTTTTATCTTCGAATCGCGCACGGTGTAAGGGGCTATTTCGTCCGTTGCAATGGTGTTGACGACCGAAAGCAAATTAGCCGTAGAGACAGTACCCGACGGATCACTCACCGTAATAGTGGCCGTTGCCTTGTAGGCGGGGGGCAAAACCGTGACAGTAAGCATCACAATAATGAAAAAGGCCACAACAGGGGTCACGACAACAGCCTTGACGTGACGTCTCAAAAGATTAATCAAATCACGGAGCGTCAATGATATTCCTTTCCTCACTTTTATTCCTTGATTTTACTGCACCAGCCTATTGACGGGCCAAGCAGCCGTCAACTTCTCTCAAACCTCATCAGAGTCGGCGAAGACCCAATCCGTCTCACGCCGGCGTCCCAAGCAACCAGAGGGCGCATCGGGCCAGGGGATCTTACAGACGATCGAGCCGCGCCCCTCATAGTACCGACAAGCGGCAAGCTCCTCCCTGCCAAACTCGGGAGAATAGCGGCACGAAACCGCGCGAGAACCCCAAGAATGCTGGAAAGATGGCGACACATGCACAGCGGACACAATGCGAGCAGCAGCTTCTGTTTCATCGACAATCTGCACGCCATCATCGGTCACTTGAAGGCAACGGGAAATGACATTTCCCCGCCAATCGCGCATCTTCGCCCGGAAAACCCCGTCGTGACAGGAGACAGCCAAAATTTGCGCCATATGGCCCGTGCGGAATGAGGCCCAGCATTGCGTTTGCTCCCCACCTTCAAGAGACGGCGCATTGTGAGCGAGTGTTTGCTTGTAGCAAAGCCTCGATTCGTCTTGATAGGCAAACGTCCCGCTATTGACCAGCCACGGTTCTCCATCGAGAAACACCTCAAACGAAAGCATATCGCAGTGGACATGGCCTGCGGCATAGCGGGGGCCCGGCTGTCCCCCATCACAGATAACCTTCACCTCTGTGCCGCCGATATCTCGCTCAATAATGAAATAGCCTGCATCGGGAAGCCTGTCCTTGAAGACCGGAGTCACACCGAGATGGGAGGCTGCGCAAGAAAGCAGCGCGTCGCGACTCTTTGCCACATTGTCCCCGGCATCATTAAAGAGGGGCGTTCTCTTGGTCTTCCGCTCGAGGGAATAGAGGCAGTCGCACATATCTTGCAATCGATAGCGGGATATGACGTCTCCCCCCAAGGCCGTTCCATTCAATGCCGATGCAGCCCTCAACAGTGACTCCAGCATCACTTTATGATACATAGGCGATAGCTCAAAATGCATGCCATCGGGAAGTATCTGCTCTCGAATCTGCCGATCCAGGGATCTTAGCGCGATCTGCAACGTAGCCCCATCATCGAAATAACGCGCAAGCAAAACGAGGGCCTTCAAATTCTCGAGATAGTGGTTGGCAAGGAGGTCTTTCTCAAGATGATGGGAGAGAAAGGCGTACTGCTCCGAGAGAGAGGCATTCATGCGTCCGATAAAGGAGGGGTCGTCCTCCAGCAGCTCGCGCGCCTCGCCATAAAATGCAAGCCAGTTGGTTACCCGCATAGATATGACGTACGGATCCCATCCCACCGCACCACGTTGAGGAGGATTCGCATCAATCCAACAGCTTATGATGTCTTTCGCTTTATCAAAGTACCTCGCATCCCCTGTTTCCAAAGTGGCATGCAAGAGCGGCAGCACATATTCGCAGTAATGGAGATTAAACCTCCAGAGGGCAGTGGCTACTCCCCCATCATGCCACGATTCACGCCAGTCAACTGCCATTTCCCGATGAAGCAGCTCGACACGGTTCTCGAGAAGAGCGTCCACATCGAAACGCCCCAGAAACTCAGGATCAAAATCCAACTCGGGTAAGGCGGGAATACGAGAGATATCCACCCGGTCAAGCGCAGGGCATACCGGCTTCATGCGAGAAAGGGGTGTTGCCCCGCCCAGCCGGCGCCATACACGATAAGCTACTTGGTTCGGCTTAAGATGGGAAACCGTTGCGGCGTACAGCCTCATTTTGCCAAGGACGCTCATCGAACGCTTTCCAAAATCGAGGCAATACGGGCGGAGGCGAAGCCATCGCCATAGGGATTCGATGCCTGGGACATGGCGCGGTAGACAGAATCATCCTCTAGCAGTTCCGTAAAGGCTCGGTAGATCGTCTCCTCCTGAGTCCCCACCAACTTCAAAGTCCCCGCCTCGACGCCCTCAGGGCGCTCCGTTGTATCCCGCATGACCAAGACGGGCTTGCCCAAACCAGGAGCCTCTTCTTGGATGCCGCCAGAATCGGTCAACACGAGGTGACTCGCAGCCAAAAAATTATGGAAATCGAGCACGGCAAGGGGCTCAATAATGCGCAGCCGATCAAAGCCGTCCAACTCAGCATGGGCGGCGCTGCGCACCAGGGGGTTCATATGTATGGGATAGATAGCTTTCACATCAGAGTGCTCTTCCAAGACACGACGAATAGCGCGGAAGAGCCGATGCATCGGCTCACCGAGGTTCTCTCTGCGATGGGCCGTAATGAGAACCAGGCGGCTCCCCTCAGCCCAAGAAAGATCGGGATGCACATAGCCCTCTTGGACCGTAGTGCGCAAGGCATCGATCCCCGTGTTTCCCGTCACGTAAATGTGCTCAGCAGGCTTTCCCTCGTCAATAAGATTCTGGCGGGCCTGGTCAGTAGGGGCAAAATAGTATTGTGAAATCACATCGACTGCTTGACGATTAAACTCCTCGGGCCACGGCGAATAAAGATCACGAGTGCGGAGACCAGCTTCGACATGGCCCACCGGGATCTGCAGATAGAAGCACGCAAGCGCGGCCGCGAAAGATGTCGACGTGTCGCCATGCACGAGGACGATATCCGGCCTGCTTTCCTCTAGAACACCCTTTATGTCCAGAAGAACGTCGCAGGTAATATCAAAAAGCGTCTGGCTCGGCTGCATTACCGACAAATCGTAGTCTGGAACAACGGAGAATGCCCGGAGAACCTGATCGAGCATTTGGCGATGCTGCCCAGTAACGCAGACAACGGTCTCGAACGCCCCCGGATTGTCCTTCAGCTCATGCACCAAGGGACACATCTTGATCGCCTCAGGTCGAGTCCCGAAGACAAGCATGACTTTTTTTCGTTGCATCGCCAACCCTGCCCTACAGTTTATAGATGCGCTCGCCCACGCCACATATATTGCGCGTGTCGAGAACTACCCTCTGCCCCAACAGGGCCAGATTATCTTTCAACTCGGAGTGCCCAACCATAACGATGATCATGTCCAAGCCATCCAGAAACTCCTCCATGGAGTGAACTTGGCCGGGCACGACATCGCTTTCCACCCACGGATCGTACACGCGGCACGCGCCTGCGCACAGATGCCGCCCCATTGACTCAAGCATTTGAAGCGTGGGCGACTCGCGAATATCATCGACATCCTCTTTGTAGGTTAAGCCATAAATACCGACCTTTGAAGGCGAATCAATTCCCTCCGCCTTCATAATCTCCGATGCGCGGGCGAGGACAAAATCCGGCATGGAGTCATTGATAGCACGAGCAGTCGAGATGAGATTCGTCAAGCGAGGGTAATCGCCTACCAGGAACCAGGGATCCACGCTGATGCAATGCCCCCCTACGCCGGGGCCGGGAGAGAGGATGTTAACGCGCGGATGCTTATTCGCAATGCGAATAATCTCGTGAACGTCCATGCCATCAGAGCGACAAATTTTCGCCAGCTCGTTCGCGAAGGCGATATTTATATCGCGGAAGGTGTTCTCGACCACCTTTGTCATTTCGGCGGTACAAATATCGGTTACTTCGATGTCTCCTTGGCAGAAGGAGGCGTACACTTCCCTCACACGCTCTCCCACCGCCGGATCGTCGGCGCCAATCGTGCGATTGTTGTAAAGAAGCTCATTGACCATATTGCCCGGGATAATTCGCTCAGGGGCATGCACCAAATGAACATCCGTCCCAGCAGTCCGACCACGTGATTCAATCACGGGGCGCACGAACTTATCCATGGTGCCTGGAGACACCGTAGATTCGATGACCAGAATTGCCCCCTCGGGACAAACATCCAGCGTCGTCTCGACCGCGGCAACGACATAAGACGGATCGATCTTTTTGCTGTCGGCATCATAGGGAGTGGGAACGGAAATGATATACACGTCAGCAGGCTGGTACTCCGTGGTAAACACGATGCCCTTTTCGCGAGCATCGTCGAAAAGATCGTCAAGGCCCTTCTCGCTAAACGTCGTACGACCCGAATTCAAGGTAGCAACGAGCTCTTTATTGTAGTCCGTGCCTGTCACTTCCACCCCATGGCTGGCAAGCATAAGAGCGGTGGGCAGCCCGATATAACCGAGCCCAATTACGTTTACCTTCATCGACTCACACCTTTCTCTGTTGCATCTGCAATCACTTCTAAAACACGACCGGCAAGCATCGACCGGGAATAGTTCTTCTCCAAAGCCTCAAGCGCCCGTGCGCCCATGGATTCAATATCGCTATGCCATGTATCATTCGAAAAGAACCGGCGCAGGGCTTCCTCGTCTTCCTCGCGGGTGCCCGTCAATACGAGGCCGGCACCGGCGTCCCTAATAATGCGCGCAGCTTCCCCCTCGGGCCCACTGAACAAAACCGGCACACCGCGAGCAAAAGACTGGAATATCTTCGATGGCACCGTCGCCTCGAAACGCTGGCTTTTCTTCAGGCTCACTACGGTCATGTGGCACAAACCATAGTAAGGCTCGAGCTCCTCTTGCGAGATCCCATCCATCAACTGGGCAAAAGCGTAGGAGCTGTCCGAGAGCGCAGCTTGCACAGCCTCACGAGCAGCACCATCCCCAATGAGCATATAACGAGCATGCTGGCGCGACGCTTCAGATGCGGCAACCACAAGCTCGAGCGTAGAGGGAACGTCCTGGGAAATGCCCATAGTGCCGAAATAACCAAAAACCAGGCCTTCTCCCATCGGGCAGCCCTTGCGAGGACGGGGGTCAGCCCCATTGGGGACAACGGCTACGATCGACGGATCAACACCCTCTCGAGCCAAAATGGAGCGAAATCCGTTCGTGAGCACGATAACGCGTCGGGATCTTTTCGCCAGGCTCACCTCGCAAAGCCGCATAAGACGTACCCCAAGCCCCTCGGGACGCGAACCCGTGGCCACCATCTGCTCAAAGGCCAGATCGCGATACTCCATCACGAGGGGTGCTTTGAACGTCTTCGCGCACGCCCATCCAAGCCAACCGGCAAAAATCGTACCGGAGCTGGCCACAACCACGTCAAAAGAATCGCCGATCCGGTTCCTCTTGGACAGAATATTGGCCACAGCGAACATCAAGAAACCCAAGCCATTTTGAATACGACGAATCGAACTTGTGAGCGGACGCGCCACCACTCGGCTGCGCAACACCCTCACACCATCAATGGACTCTTCTGCAAAAGACGTCATGGAATAGCCGTCGAAGAGTTCCCCCTTGGGGTAATGAGGCCACCCGGTCAACACGGTCACCCTGTGGCCCCGAGCAACCCACTCCCTCGCATGGTCTGCCGCTCGAAATGCGCCCGCGTTATGCTCGGGGGTATAGAACTGGGTCACCAACAGAATGTTCAGGCTCTTGTCTTCCATCGACGAATCATAGGGCGCCGCGCCTCCCGTCAGCCATTCCGATTCAGTATCGCCGCCCCGCAATCTCGCACGCACCTTCCGCAAAAGTTTTCGACCAAACCGTTGATTACAATCGTGAAGTTACTATACAAGAAAAATGCCTGTTCGCATAGAAATTCGCCAAAAGGCATAGAGTCCTAACATGGAGTCAACGGGAAAGTATCCTGGTGTTAGAAACCCTGTCGACCACTCCTTTGGAGCGCCTCGTCCCAAGCACGGTTCCCCAATAAAAGGCGAGCGCCACGAAGAGGGGCCACGCTATGGTAATGAGCGATTCCATGAGGCCAATGACGAAAAAGCACGCCACTACAGCGGCAAGCACCGCAACTGAGTAAACCCTGCGATACCGATAGAGGGCATGTACGGCAACTCCCATAAGAGCGACGCTGAGTACAAACCCCGCCACACCTCCAGTCAGCCACAAGTAAAGGAGAAAGCTGTGCGGATCGCTGTAGGGAATTCCCTCAACTACAATGTCGAATCGAATGGACGAACCGTAGCCAATTAGCACGTGCTTGCCAGTCATGAGATCCAGCACGCTATCCCAAATATACGTCCGCCCCGTAAACGTCAAAGTCTTCCCCAAAATCCCTTCGATTAGTGGGGCAAAAAGCCTTCGAACAGGGCCGACCATGATGAGCAGCGATAGCGCCCCGAACACCATCGTGCAGCTGATCCCGTTGACGAGGGAGCGCGCGCCACGGAACTGCACGGCCACCATTAAAACGGCCAATACAAATAGGGCGGCCACCGATGTGGCAGAGTACGATATGAGACATTGCAAGGCGGCCACAATATACAGCAGAACGCTCCTCGCCGAGCAACGACGCCCCGCGAGCGCATCCAGCACCAACGATGCCCCCACCGACGGCAACGCAACATAGATAGATGAGTTCTTATGCCCGTAGAAGTTCAAAAGCGCTCTCGTTTTGCGATCCATGAGATGCGGCCACAGGAGCACCGACACTAGATTGATAACAGAGAGTGTTCCGGCCACCACCACGATGGCCCACAGCAGCTCTCGCATCTTCGAGCGATGCGCCGCATAGGCCACAAGCAGCACTGCTACAGCGAGAGGAACCCAATCGTAGAACCACTGGGTGTAAATCCATAGGCGACCGAATCCCTCATTCACCGCTGTCGTAAAAAACATGAACGTCACGATGGCTATGGCAAGCAGCGTAAAGTGATCCTTCGGAACTTTCAAAACATAGAGAACTGCCACGATGATCGCCGCGACAACCTGCAAGACGAGGTACGCCTTCCCAAAGAGCGGAGATATCACATGACGCAATCCCACCGGCTCGAAGAAGGGAAACAGGAGCGCCGCGAATATGGCAACAAACTTCCAGTCAGCCCAAGGAAAACGGCGATGCAGCGGATCGAACACCTCGACTTCAAGCCAGACAACGACCGTATCCAGCCCACGATAGGCCGCCTCTCGGCCCGAGCGCAGCAGCAAGTCGATCGTCATATCCTCCGCATTTCCTTTCCACGGCCCATCCGGGCACGCCGGCACCCCGCCAACAAACCAATGCGTCCCATAATACCGCGAGAGCAGAACAGGGAAAACTGTGACTCCGCCACAAGCACACCTTCGACAAAGCAATAGAGAGCAGTACGCTGAAACCCAACATGACCTATAGCACCATTTCGCTCAGACCTGATGTCGCGAAATGGATGTTTTAGGACGACTCGCGAGGTGTTCATTGTAGAGATGAGCCAACGAGTGTTTTGTGCTAGCATATTTTTAATGGCAATTGATGCCAATCAGGAGAAAAGTCAGTGAGCAGCATCACGATCAGCAAACTCAAGGGAATCGAGCACCTCGAGTTCCAAATACCAGATAAACCTGGAGTCTATCTGCTAGTAGGCAAAAATGGATGTGGGAAAAGCACTTTGCTCACATGCTTGCATCGAATCGGCTTTTCGAACGCTTTCCCGAATGGCTTACCATGTGCCGAGGGTTCTAGCAAAGTCGATCAATACGCCGACAGTCAAATTACTTACCAGTCTCCCGAAGGAAAAATCGTCTATGGCCGACGCCGCCAAAGATGGATCCCCTCGCCATACAAACGAGCAAAAGAGGTGCTCGACGGGTTTGGCTTCAGGAGAACAATTTACGCACAAGCAGGCCAGAGCCGACTTCGAGTAACAGCCGATGATATTATGGGCGGAAACCTTTACGAGGCTGAAGCATTTATCAGGGAGACGCTAAATGATATCTTCGACGAGACGAAATACTCCTATTTGCAAAGATTGGCAAAAACGCGCGGTAGACACTCAAAGGAAGATCCCTACCTGCTGATGGAACCGAGCGGTTCGTGCTATTCGGAAAAACGCTTCAGTTCCGGCGAACTCGCCCTCTTACGGCTTATTGGTGAGCTGCAAAACCTTGAGCCTCGCAGCCTGATATTGCTTGATGAAGCCGAACTCGCACTGCACCCGGAAGCGCAACGGAAGCTTCTATCCGTCTTAAAGAGTCATGCAGAAGAGGGCGACTTGACCATTTTGGTGGCGACGCACTCCACGACCCTTATCGCCAACGAGCCCGCCGAGCAAATCTATTTGTTGAAAGAGCAGGAACCTGGAAATATTCAGGTTGTTCATCCTTGCTATCCAGCCGACGCCATGGAAAGCGTAGATGTTTTCGATAGCGTTTTGGGCGATTATCTCATTCTTGTAGAGGACGAGATGGCCCAAGGGGCCTGGCGAGCTATGTGTAAACGCACCTTAGCTGAGCAAGAAGATATAATTCCTTTTCAGTACAACGTACTTCCTGTAGGCGGTTACTCCGAAACAGCAAAACTGGCGCGGCGAATCAAGGATACACTACCCGACCACACCACCGTGAAAGCCGTGCTCGACGCTGATGCCTTTAATAGCAATTCATCGGTTCTTGAGGAGATAATGGAGAAGGATCCGGAATTAGTGCACAACCTTGGCTTCACGCCAGAGGTTGCATTTATCGAGGTGATCGAGAAAAACCGCAAGAAACTTGAGTCGGAGTGTCAGTCCACCTTCGGCAGAAGTCTTCGCTCAATTCTGTCCTCTCCAGAATACGCTGAACATGAGAAAACGAGGAATCCAAGAAAAGTCGCGAAAAAGAAGTTCGAAAACATCGTGTCCGGCCTGGTCAATCCAATGCTCCTGTCAGAGAGAAGCGTCGTACAGCATGAAGTGATACCGATGATTGTCGCGCTAATGCCGCTAGAGGCAATATCGGCAACAGTTCGACAAGTATGTCGCAAGTAACTTTTAGTTTTGAGGTATTCGCGAAACAATGAAAAGTGCGCCGGAGAAACCGAGCAGGTCGACTTCTCCGGCGCATAGAGGCCACACTATTTCGCAATCCGCGTTCCTTTCATGTGTTGCCTAGCAATCAGAGTTTCCGGTACGCTTGACACCATTTTGGAAGTCTCTGCGAGAACGTGCTCGTATTTTTCTTTTATGGCGCCTCACATCATTCAAAATCGGGTCGCTTTCAAAAATCTTCGCTGCTCTGTGGGCGTAAGTCAGAAAGTTGCCGCCACGACGTCCATTAGGATTATGAAGGAGAGAGGTGCTTCGCCCCCAATCGCTAATAGCAACGTAGAGCCGTCGCACTCTTTTTCGAGAAGGCCGTTCCCCTCCCCCGAACGCTCGCCGCACCTTCCGGTAGGAGCGCCGATAGTACCTGCCAACGGTCGATTGCCTCATGCGCACCACACCGCCATCGAAGCAAAAACCCAGATAGTCAATTTGGCTCCCATGCGACGCTGCTCTCATGGGACGCAGGCAGGAATCAATCCTCGTGACAATTCCGTCCTCAACGCAATACCCGAAGGTCTTTTCAGGATGAAGCATAACGCCCGGAACCCCTGATTGCTTGATCCCATTCATTAGTTTCCTGTACCCCTCTGCGGTAGGAGCAGCAACGATAAAGTCGTCGGAATAGCGCATGTACAGACCCGACACATTTTTCGCTATCTCCTCAATCTTTGCGTCAAACTCAAGCATGTAAATGTTTGCGAGCACTCCACTAACCGGGAGTCCCTGGGCAATTCCGAGGCCGCTCTCTTTCCAAGGATGAGTGACGCACTCCTTGACCGTGCTTTTAAATTCCTCGCGCGAAAGAACAACCGCTTTCTTATTAAGCTTCTGAATCCCCTTTCGCGTCACCGGGAGTTTGTGTCGAGCCAGCAGATCATCTATGGGCCATACTGCATACTTCGTAGCGCTCTTCAGGATGCGATAATAATCATCTGGTATTTTATTGTCATCAAATAATGATCGCATCATTCTCTTGAGATAGCCATGGTCCAACGTCTCAAAAAAGCTCTTGAAGTCTCCAACTGCAACCCAGCACTCCCTCTGCTCACGTATATACGAAAAAGCTTCGCAAGCATAATTGCAGTTTGACATCCCAGGATGATTAGTTCGATAGGCGATCGATACCCCATCGATGCCGGCATTATACGCCCTAATGTTGTAAAGGTCATTGAGCAGGGCAGTGTAGTATTGGTAGATGCATCTATCCAAATGGGCGGCGTAACGAATAGGACGCGGATCTTTATGAGGCACTCCCTCCCGCCATTTTATCCTACGCACCTCTTTGCCAATAAAGGGGTAAAACGAATGGCGAGCCACCCATTGAGGATCCGAAACCAAGTCATAGCAAGAAGCCAACGACACACGATGGTCGAAATGTGCATACCCTCTTACGGAGTAGGGCATTTTCAAGCGAGAGAGGGGAATCTTCATACCGTTATCCTGCCCGGCAGGCCGATCTATCAAGGGGCGGCGTCCATTTCGAATCGGCCTGCCTACATATACGACCCGGCATAAAGCCAAAGTCCGTACTCACGCGCAAAGGCGCGAGCAGCCGCCTTTCGGGTCAAGCCCGTTCCTGCAATCTTCATCTGCGGTACAATTGCCGAAGACGAAGGGAGCATCACCATGAGTTTCACTGTGTTACACATTTGTGCCATACAGCTAGCTGATGGAGATTTCGTAGACACAGTTCGAAGTGTGTTTACGATAATGCTCTTCCGCTACGGCCAATTCCGCAGCGCACAATCATGATACCACTCCCTGTTAATCAGTGTGGTCGTCAGCATATCGTTGGGGGCATCTTTCACAAGCTGATTGCACGTCACACAACTATTTCTTATTCCGACGACCAGCCCATGCGCGACGCAATTCCATTCCCCTTGCCGACAGAGCAAAAGCCAAAGAAGCCGAAGACGGAGGATCATCCTCGCCAGTAACAATCATTAAAGCCTGCAAGGCGCCTACTTGTACGCTACAGCCCTAGGATTCCATTTATACGGGCGAGTTCTAAAATCCTAACCAACTTTCCAACAGGGTTCTTTCGCTCGTTTTTGTAAAGAGTCTCGAAAACAGTGAGATACGCCTTCAGCAACCCGTAGACGGCGAAACCTACGGCAAGGATCATTGTCGCAGCATCGCCAGGTGACAGATAGCCAATAAGCACCTGCACCAGAGCAAAGGCCACTGCGAGACCGACCGCCCCTTCAACCGCAAATGTACTAGCAATTGCTTCACTCCTTTCAGCCAGAAACGCATCTCTCCTCCGAACGCACAGCTCATAAAGAGCCACCCTTTGCCGTACAGAAAGGGCGTGTTCATTCATATAGTTCTCAACGATATGAAGATCTTTTTTCCACCTCATCGCTTCGTACTCCGCATATTGGGGAGTCTCCCTCATAAGATCGATCTCATGACCTACTAAACGAATCAGAACAAACACCGATATCGCAAGAATAGGAATCAATACGCGAAATACGATACCCTCTCTTTCTGGGAACACAGTTCCCAAGGGCAGTCCGAACAATGCCCCACAGATAATACTGCAAAGCGACGCGAAAATAGAAACGCAAATTAGTTCCTTCATCAAGCCCGTTATTGGCTCATACTGATTCTCTACCCGACCCCACAAATAAGCGCTCAACCGACTTGTGGGCTCAGTGGCCACCAACTTTTGGTTCAGCTCTTTGATGCTCTCCATGTCAATCTGCAAACCTGTCACCTCCATCCACCTTTAATCCCCGCAAAGACGATCCCGGCATTCGCATCTCGTCGCCAGCTTTTCTAATCGTACAAAACTTCGCCCGCATCGCACGAACAACGCCCATCAAATGACTGGATTTTCACGACAGATAATAAGATGGTCGCGCGCCCCTATGCAATGCCACGTCACAAGAGCGTCAGAAGTGTGCCGTTGCGGCGGTTTTGATACCTACCCACATTATTGCCCTGCTCGAGGCTAGAGCAGGCTGCCCGTAAATATCGCATGGGCTTTGAGCATCTCTTTATAGTAAAGATCGTAAAGAGCGTCTCGATTCCCCGTTTCATCTGCTTTGCCGAGAGCATCTTTGTACAGATCCTTTGTTTCGTCAGTGAAAAGAACCGGGGGAAGACCCCTTCTCAAGAACATTAAGTTTGCAAACGCTCTCAACGAACGACCATTACCGTCCCGAAATGGGTGCACGACAGTAAGGCCATGATGGATATCCAAGACGCGCTCAAGGTACTCGCTCGGTAGCAAAGAATCGCTATTAGCCACAAATGCGTCAATCTCCTTGCCCTTGAAATACATCTCTTGAACCACGCGACGATAGTCCACTGTCTCGAACTTGCCCCCAAGAACGAAAGTGTTTGCCTGCCGAAATGCGCCACCAAATTCCGGATGCCTCGCTGCCGAGAATAGGAGCTTGTTGATCTCTGTTGCATCATAGATTACCAACGGGCCGGCCGACATCGCCTTCCTAAAGACCCAGTCGTAAGCCGATGCCAAGCCCGCCACCTCAACAATGTTTTGGTTTTCTTCACTGTAAAACTTACTACGGCTGCCGTTCAATCTCAAGTCAACGACTATTTCCGCAGCAAGCTCCCTCTCGACGACCACGCCTTCCATTCGACTATCGTGAAATACATACTCTGTTTCAAATATCTGCTTCGTTTGGGGCGAGGGCTCCACTCTCAGAAACAGCTCTGAGGCGTCGTACAATTGACGATACAGGGGAACGTCGCTCAGGCCCAATTCAGCTCGATGGGCCATAGGACCAAACTCGCTGCGCCTCTGCCTCAGCGCAGCCCCAGTGACATCGCCATCAATGACATGGAAATCGAAGGCAAGTCGATTCAGACACGCCGCGAAACTAACACCGAAATAATCGGCTATCTTCAAGGCGCTCTCGAAGCTTACAAAACCGTTGACCTTATATTCGTCCACCTGCTCACGAAAGAGCGATGATGGCATGAGCAGCGCCGCAGCGAATGCCTCGGCATAGCGCTCGATGTCATTGTCCAATGCAGTCGAGCACATATAACCTGTATCAGCATCTTTTATGTGATGACACAGTTCGTGAGAGGCAGTGTATCGCTGGCGCGTTACAGGACGATTCGCGTTAATGCCTACCACGGGCGCATCGTCATCGCCCTCGGCAGGAATATATACACCCTCGTAATTCGAAAAGTTCCGAAAAGAGAACACTATGCCCATATCCCGGAGAATCTCAAAAGGATTCACCGGGATAGAAGGCTCTTGTCCAGAATAATAGTCAGAAATAAAAGCCTCGGCCAGCTGTTCCGGAGAGGCTCCATCCCGCGCCATGCGCGCATAATCAACAGTCAACTTAGCCTCGAGCTTTCACCGCACGCTTGAACTCCATCAAATTGAGAATCTCTCTTTGGTCCTCTTCATCAAGCTGGTCAAAGCATCGCGCAAAAACTTGGCTGGGAGCTGCAGCCGCCCTGCCATGCAAAAGTTCGTCAACCGAAACAAGAAACAGCTTACTCAGGTCATCGAGCTCTTTGGCAGAAACCTTCCGACGTCCCGCCTCGATATCTGCAACTGCAGAACGACCGATGCCAAGGTAGTCCGCAACATATTGTTGAGAGAGATGGAGCTTCGTTCTCGCAGCTTTTATACGTACGCACAACTCAGACATACTTCCTCCTTCACTCTGTCTGACGATCATCTCATACTATGCTGAATTTAACAACACTTCTTGTCTGAATTTCCGACAATAGGAGATTGTCATCAATTCGCATAGAACAGATGTCCATCACGCAATGAGGGGCATTCTAAATGAGAGAGTTACCTTAAATGGTGCATTTTCGGTACACAATAGCATATAAGACACCTGCTACACCGACCTTGTGCAAGTTGCCTCCACTTCCCCATTGAACAGATCGGCGAAGTCCAGGAGGCTCTTTTCGGGCATGGGGCTGTAGGTGGCGAAGTCGTCGGTGGGCGCGATGATCTTCTTGGCAGCGCAGAAGAGCATCTTGTGGCGCCGGGAGCCGAAGCTTACGACCTTGCCGTGTTTTCCGGCGTGCGGAGCCTTCTGGCCGGGACGCACAGCATAGTAGCGCATCACGCCATCGTCTCGCTGGCTATCGTGCTCGAACCGGGATCGCACCTCTTCCGAGCCGTCGGGCCCATCCGCATACACCCAGATATCCGCGCCTTCGGCAAGACGACGGATCAAGCGGCGGTCGAGGCGCGTCTTCCAGCGGGGCACGCGGCCGTCGAGCTGCCTCAGAGCAGCGTCGCGGGACTTCCCCTCCACGCGATCCACCGTTATCCGGGCCTTTCCCACGTCGAGCCGCACCCGCCAAGGACCGACGATGCGCATATGGCGCAGGGCATAGGCCGACCGGGCAAGCTCCTTGACCGACCACGCCAAGGGAATGCTCGTTCCATTCAAGCGCAGATCGAGCCAGACATTCTCGCTCCCGCCCAAGCCACAAGCGAAGGAGAAGAAAAAGGAGCGACCCAATCTTACAGCGGCCGTCGGGCAGCCCTCCACCGATTCCTCCAACGCTAGGGCATCGGCGGTGCCGCCGCGATCATCCTTGCGGAGACGCCGGCACAGCAGCAGCTCCACCGACCCGTCCCACCCGGCGAAGAACGGGGACGTCAGCACACCGGACACGTGCAGCGCCCCATCGCGCACCGCGACCCGCGTCAGCGCCACGTTTGCGCAATCGGCAGCGAACACAGGGGCGCCCTCCCGCGTAACCGCCAGCACACTGGGCGCGGCATGCCACACCAAGGATTCGCGGCGCTTCAAGCTCAGCACGAACAGCCGATGGCCATCCCGCAGGTTGGGGTGACGCAAAATCAGATCGTCATCCACCCGATCGAGCAGCCGCGCCAGGCGACCCAGGGCCTCGTCGTAGGCCGTCCCTTCCCGGTGCGTCGGCAGGGCGATGCCCGCCTTCAGCTTCCACGACAGATCGTTCACGAGCAGACCCTGGATATAGGGAGGCACCCCCTCGCCATAGCGCCCGAAGAAATCCTCGAACAGGGCCATGTTGTTGTCGTAGAGGTTCTCCGGCTGGCGCAATGCCGTAGACGCTCCCTCGTCGCTGCGCATCCACCGATACTCGGCCTCGGCACAGAAGCCGAGTTGCATGGTGCGAGCGAGCACGTCGGTGCAGTACTTCTCGTCCTCGTGCACGATAACGCCGTTCGCGGGCGCGAAATCGAAAAGGACGTTCTCGGCAAAGCGGTTGCGCACGGCTACGTTCATGGTAGCCTGGGCGATGGCGGCGTTCTCGGGCAACGCCAGATCGTACACCCCCGTCTCGCGCAGCACGTCATAGCGATGGTGCAGGCGCTGACGCTTCCCGTCGCGAATGGAGACGATGGGGTAGGTGACGAGTTCCACCTCGTCACCGCACTGATCGAAGAAATCCGCAACATTTTCCAGAGTTTCGGAGCTCAGTGTGTCATCTGGGTCGAGAAAGAACAAGTAGCGCCCCTGGGCCGCCCCAATGCCCGCATTGCGCGCCGACGACACGCCGCCGTTGGGCTGGACAATGACCCGCACCCAAGGACGATTCTCAGCGAAGGCGCGACACAGCGATGCCGATTCGTCGGTGGAGCCGTCGTCCACAAACAGCACCTCGAGACGATCTTTATCGATGGTCTGGCCATCGAGGCACATAAAACAGCCCTCCAGATAAGGGGCTTTGTTGTACACGGGAACGATCACCGATGCCGTGGGGCGCATCTCCGCCATTGCCTCCGAAGCCACCGCTCCCCCTAACTGCGCGTCGCTGCGCGCCGAATATCCTCGCCGAACACCTCTTCAATGATGCGGTCGGTCGCATGGCCGTCGCAGGCACTCATGAACCGCTCGCGGAAGGCTTGCACTTCCCTTGGGTCGAAATCCGCGAAGGCTTCCTCGAGCGCAGAGACCACCCCTTCGGTCGTCGTGCACACGGGGCCCGGGGTCAGCGCGTCGTAATCGTAGTAGAAGCCGCGCCAATCGGTGTACTCGTCTTGGTCGTAGGCGAAGAACACCATAGGGCGCCCGAAGAGGGAATATTCAAAGACGAGCGAGGAATAGTCGGAGATGACCGCATCGGCACTGCACAGCAACTCGTTAATGGGCAGCTCGCATGTCACATCGAAGGCGAAATCGCGGCAATCTGCGGGAATGGGCGGCAACTCGCGCACGAACGGGTGGTGTTTGATAACCAGCACCGAATCGGCTCCGAAGGCATCTCTCATGGCCGCAATATCCAGCTCGGCAGGCCCCTCCGCCTGGGCCACACGGCCTCGGAACGTGGGGGCGTACACGATAACGCGCTTGCCCGCCGCAGCCGGCACCGCCTCCAGCAGCTTGCGACGGCTTTCAGCGAGGTAATCATCGTCGAAGAACACATCGGTGCGGCTCACACCCACAGGGCGCACGATGCCGGGCCTGTCCTGCAGCACCATGGCCTCTTCGTAGGCCCATACCACTTCAGGGCTGCTCACCGTCACCAGGGACAGATTCTCGTAAAAGGGGTGGCGCAGAATCTCATCCCGCGACCCGCCGAAGATGAGATCGGCTGTGGACATGCCCCACTTCTTGAAGGCACCGCAACCGTGCCACAGCTGGACGGCAGTCGTCTCCGATCGCAGGGGCACGCAGCTCACCACGTTCGACGCATCGCTCAGAAACACATACTGGGCCGTGGCCAAATCCTCTACGAAGGCGATGCAGTTCTTGTAGTATTGGCGCAGACGCACCCGCGTCTCCCCCAACGACACGAATTCCAACTTCAATGAGGGAACCCGGGAAAGGCGCTCGTAGAGCACCTCGAAGCTCTCGGGCAGCGTCGCCTCTTTGTTCTCGAGGAAGATGACCTTGCCCTCCTCCACGGGCCCACGGGCCGCGCGGCGATAGGCCCGGGGCAGCACTTGGAACAGCAGCATGTCCTTGGCAAGCATTCGAGCCCGATGGAGCAGAGCGCCCTTCGCGCGCCGGGGCAGCGACTTCGCTTCCTTCTCTTCCGCACTCACAAGATGCCCCCTACAAATTCCATTGGATGACGGTCTTGCCCATGGGCTTGCGGATATCTGACTCGAAAGCCGCGGCGATGTCGGCGATCTGCGTGGCCTCGCTCACGCTGCACACGAGCGCCGCCAGGTATTCCAGCACCTCGGGGTGATCGCGGTACAGCTGCACCGTAGCCTCGAAGTCATCCCGACCGCTGCGGCTGCTGCCGAACAGGCGCAGGCCCTTCTCCAGCACCATGCGCGTGTTGATGGGCACATTGTTCTCGGACACACCGAGAAGCGATACGGTGCCCTCGGGGTTGATACGGTCGATGATCTGCTCGATGGCTGCCACCGACCCCTCGCCGCCGGCGCACTCGAAGGCGTGATCCACCAGGGCAACGCCGCTCACGTCATCCACGAGATGGGTCTCATCGGCAAAGGTGAAATCGTGCAGCTTGGAGGCGTTGCGACCGAACACCACGATCTTCGCATCGGGGTAGCGCAGATGCAGCAGCAGCGACACGATGAAGCCCATATTGCCGTCACCCCACACGCCCAGGCGCTCACGGCGCCCGTGGGCCATGGCATCGAAGCGGGAGATGGCATGGGTGGCCACGCTCACGAGTTCCGTAAAGGCCGCCACCTCTCGGTTCACGTCCTGGGGCAGACCCACCACGCGCTCGGGGGGAAGCACCACGGTCTCCTGCATGAAACCGTCGAAGCCGCTGCCGCAAAACCGGCTCGATCGCAGGTAGTTCTCGGCAATGAACTCGTCGGTTTCCACGGGGGCGTTCGGCAGCATAACCACGGCATCGCCCGGTTGGAACGTGCCGGTATCATCGCTGACCACGCGGCCGATTCCCTCGTGGATGAGGGCCATGGGCAGCTTCTTGGCAAGCACTTCCTTGCTGCGCGTGCCCTGGTAGTAGCGCTGGTCGGCATTGCAGATGGACAAGTGCGTGGGCCGCACGACTACCTTCCCCGCCGTGTCTTGAGACACCACGACGGGCTCGAAGGTGCGCGGGGCGACCAGGCGGTAGACCGTATTCAGCATGGCCCTACGCCTCCAGCATGGCTTCGGCCACGCGCAGGTCCTGCGGGTACGTGATCTTGATGTTCGACACATCGCCGCGCACCAGGGCCACGGGCCGGCCGCGCAGCACGAAGGCCTTGCAGGCATCGGTGAGGATATCGCGTTCCTCGGCCGTAAGCGATGCCAGCATCTCCTTCAGGGCGCCCATGTTGAAGCTCTGGGGCGTCTGGCCCTGGTAGAGCACGCTGCGATTCGGAATGGCGGAGATCGTCTCCCCGTTCATGCTCTCGACGATGGTGTCGGTAGCCGGCACCACCGTATCGCAGGCACCGCAGCGCTCGGCGGCCTCGATGTTCTCCTCGATCATGCGCAACGACACGAAGGGGCGCACCGCGTCGTGGGTGACGATGATGTCGCCGACCCCTCCCCCGCACTCGTCTTCGAAGTAGCGGATGGCGTTCTCGATGGTATCGTTGCGGGCCGCACCCCCCGCCGTGACGGCCACGGCGCCGGCATACTGCGGGCAGTGGCGCTCGATAATGTCCCGCGTCTGCTGAACCCACGTTGCCGGACAGAGCACGAGCACCTTATCGAAGCACCCCGAGGCGCAGAACTTCTCCAGCGTATGCACCAAAATGGGCTTCTCCCCCAGGAAGAAGAACTGCTTCGGCTTATCCGGATTTCCCATGCGCACCCCGGATCCCCCAGCAAGAATAGCGGCGAAATACATGCATGCTCCTTTGAGAGGCTCGCGATCATTGGTTTTATCGTATCATTTTAGCACCGCGCCGTCGCACGTCGCTGACGCCCCGGCCAGATGCACAATGTGCACAGGGGCTGCCCGACACCGCGCTTGCGGAGGGCAACGCTGCGGCCTCGTGTTACCATAGCGTTACTGGTTCTTCTGAAAGGATTGCAGGTGAACGGAATTGTTGCAACCATAGGACCGCCCATCCTCAGCCTGCTCTACGGGCTCTTCTCGCTATTGCCCGTACGGCAGCGCATCGTCTGTATCAGCCGGCAAAGCGATAGCACGCCGGTCGACTTTCAACTCATCCGCGGCTACTGCGAGCAGCGCACGCCCCCGTGGGAGGTTGTCGTACTCGCTAAGCAGCTGCGCAACCTTCTCGCCTATCTGCCCGAAATGGTGCGTCAGACCTACTATATCGCCACGAGCCAAGTAGTGGTGCTCGATTCCTACTGCATCGTCGTGGGGCTTCTGCACGACCGCATCCGCGTGCCCGTTGTGCAGATCTGGCACTCTCTCGGCAATATGAAGCGCTTCGGTTACACCGCCTTCGGCACCGACGAGGGGCACTCCGAGGCAACGGCGCTCCTCATGCACATGCACGAGGGCTACGATGCCATCGCCATCTCGTCCCTCGGCTTCGCCGAGCCCTTCGCCGCAGCCTTCAACGTCGACCCCTCGGTTCTCTTCGAGGCACCCCTCCCCCATGTCGATCTCCTGCTCAGCGCCAACCACCGCGCCCAGCAACGCGAGGCGATCCTCGCCGCCTACCCGCAACTGCGTGGTCGCGAGACCATCGTCTACTGTCCCACCTTCCGCAAGCAACCGGCCGCCAATGAAGACGCTGCCACCCGGACCCTCCTGGATGCCGTCGATTTCTCACGCTACAACTTCGTCTACAAGCCCCATCCCGTCAGTCGGCAGATCATCGACGATCCTCGCGTCGTCACCATACCCGGAGGCGCCTTCGATGCCCTGTTCGTGGCCGACTACATCATCAGCGACTACTCCACGGTTATCTACGAGGCGGGGCTGCTCGATCTCCCCATCTACCTGTACGCCTACGATTGGGACAGCTACCGCGAGAAGCGCGGCCTCACCATCGATTTTGAACACGACGTGCCCGCTCTCTTCACCGACGACCCCCACGCCATCATGGACGCCATCGAAGCCGGCTCCTTCGACCATGCGACCTATGCCGCTTTCACCGCCGCCAACGTGGCGATCCCCGTTGAGGGCTTGTGCACCGAGCGCATCTGCGAGGCGATCATCGGGATGGAGAAACGGCGCAACAACTGAGCTCAGCGGCTGCGAGACGGCACACATCCGGGCTCGGCGGAACTGCAAGCGCAGGCCCCGGGGGCAAGGACACGGCGGCGCCTCTCGGCACGTTTGCCAAAATCGAGGCCCCTATTCGTGCCCCTCGTAGTAAGCGATGGCATCCTGAATACTGCCGTCGAACTTCATGGTGCCGGCATCGAGCACGATGCCGCGGGTGCAGAACTCCTGCGCGGCCCCCGACGAATGGGTGACGAAGAGCACCGTCACGTTCTCATCTTCCATGATCTCGCGCACCCGGGCGAAGCACTTCTGCTGGAAGCGCTTGTCGCCCACGGAGAGAGCCTCGTCCACGACAAGGATCTCCGGGTCGCTCGACACGGCGAAGGCGAAGCCCAGGCGCGACTTCATACCCGACGAGTAGGTGCGCACCGGCTGATCGATGTACACGCCCAGCTCAGCGAATTCCACCACCTTCGGCTCCAAAGCCGCAATTTGGTCGCTATCGAGCCCAAGGGCATGGCCGCGCAGGTGGATGTTCTCGCGCCCCGTGAGCGCCATATCGAATCCAGCGGTCAATTCCAAAAGCGCGCTCACACTGCCGTTCACCGTCACCGTTCCCGACGTGGGGAACGTCACGCCCGTGATCATCTTCAGCGCCGTCGACTTCCCTGCCCCGTTATGGCCGAGGAACGCCACGGCCTCGCCCTTGCGAATCTTGAAGGACAGGTCGTTGCTGGCATTCACCTTGGTAATGCCCTTGCGCTTCTCAGGAGCCCAGAACACGCTAAGGAACCGCTGGCGATCGTTCTCGAAGAGCTTGTAGGTCTTGGTGACGTGATCGAACTCGATGACCACTGGCGCCTGCTCGATGTTGCTAGAGGACATCAGCCACCTCCTCGTGGGTGCGGCGGTAAATCACCAGCGTGACGATGAGCGTGAGCGCAAAGACAATGGCGAACCCGACGACTGCCTCGGGCTTGTCCCAAATCCACATCTTATCGTACACCGCGCATCGGTACATCGTCACAATGAAAGTGATCGGGTTGAACATGAGGATGAACTCGACGATGGGCAGGTGCAGGTTGTACACGTTGAAGATAACGCCCGACAGCCAAAACAGCGGCGTGGAGAGCGTCTTCATGAGGTTCATGAAGTCCTTGCTGATGGCCGACAGCAAGCTCGTCACCAGCGAGAACATGTTGAAGAACAAGAACATGAGCATGAGCGCCACGGGCAACTGCAGCAGATAAAGGTCGAGCGGCTGCCCGCAGAGGAGGTACACCACCAACAATGCCAACACGAGGCCCAACTGGATGACGAAGGTGGAAATGCTGAAAATGGTGGGAATGCCCGAAAGGGGGAACTTGATCTTCGTCACCAAATAGGAATAGCGCTTGAAGATATTGATGCCCGTGCCAAGGATCTCCTGAATATAGAACCAGGGAACCAGACCGCCCATAAGCCAAAGGATATAGGGCACATCCGAACCGGTCTGATCCCCGCTGCGCAGGCCCACTTCCAAGGCGAACCAGAACACCAGGATGTACACAGCCGGCTTCGCGAAGAACCAAAGCGGCCCGAGCACCGCGCCTGCCGACACCTTCTTCAGGTCGAACAGGCCCAGGCTCATGATTTGCTTGCGCCAATCCCACTGTTCTTTGAGTATCTTTGAGAGAGTGCTCACGATCCTCATTTCTCGCGACTTGCAACGCAAGGCTTTATTTTACCATTGCTTCGCCCCCGCGACCGCGACCCTCCACGATTCTCCAACGGTACCGAGAAACAGCATCGGCGCCCCATACTCTTGTTCAGCGAAAAGCGCGGAAAATGCCCACGTCGGGCTAGGTGACTCCGATTAAAGCGTCCGCTCCCCTACCGCCCGTGCTTGCCGTACCAGCGGGGCTTGTCCTCCTGACGGGTGTGGCGGCCGTGGTAGTGGTGGCGCAGGACCTGGTCGAAGATGCCGATCTTCCAGAGGATGAAGAACGATCCCGCGAGCATGATCATCATCATGGCCCACACCGCCACACCGTGGGTAGTGGACATGACCCAGGCGCCGATGCCGAGCAGGGCCGTCCAGGCGTACACGATGACCACGGACTTGCGCACGCCGTAGCCCTTGCGCAGGAGCATGTGGTGCAGGTGCTTGCGGTCGGCCTGCTGGATGGGCTTGTGGTGGTACACGCGCCGCACGATGGCCGCCGCGGTATCAGCGATGGGGATGGCGGCGATCACCACGGGCACCGCCAGCACGATGAGGGTCGGCGAGCGCATGACGCCCATGAGCGAGATGACGCCGATCATGGCCCCCAGCATGAGCGAGCCGGAATCACCCATGAAGATGCTCGCGGGAGCGAAGTTGTAGCGCAGGAAGGCCAACGTGGCCCCCAAGAGCACGATGGACAGCATGGCAGTCTCCTCGAGCCCCCGCCCGAAGGCAATGAGGAACAGGAAGAAGGACGCGATGGCTGCAATGCCCGCCGCCAGGCCGTCCAGGCCGTCGATGAGGTTGATAACGTTCATGAAGCACACGAGGTAGAGCACCGTGAGCGGGTAGGCGAACCAGCCGAACTGAATGAAGCCCGCCCCCAGGGGGTTGGCAATGCTCGACAGCAGAAGCCCCGAGGCCGCGATGACCGACGCGCCGATCACCTGGCCCAGCAGCTTTATCTTGGGAGGCAGCGAGTACACGTCGTCCAGAGCACCCACCAGCACCACCACTAAAAGGCCGGCCATGACGCCGGCGTGGTTGATGGTGCCGTGGGTAGGATGCACGTAGAAGCCGGCCCAGCCGAAGAGGAACTCGCCGGCCACCTCCACCAAAAGCGCCGCGGCAATACCGCAGGCCATGGCGATGCCGCCCATCCGCGGCACCGGGCGCTTGTTCACCCGGCGCGCATTCGGATAGTCAACGGCATCCAGACGTAGTGCGAGCCTTCTTGCCAACGGGACGCAGATGTACGTCACGGCGAAGGCAATCAGGCCCAGCACCAGAAAATGTCGCAGTGTTACTCCCACGCAGGCCGAGAGGTTAGAACTCGAGGCCCTGCAGCCACGTTGTCAGCTCCTCGAGAGCCTCGTCGGAGACACCCATGCGCTGCTCGCGCTCCTGGAGGTACTTCTCACGCTCCACGAACATGGCCAGCTGCGCGTCGCTGTACTCGGACAGCTCCACATCGCGCACCTCGACCACGCGCTTGGCGAAGTCGGGCAGCTTGTCGTTCATGGCGGTGATCTTCACCACATCGCCCGTATGGGGCGCCTCCACATAGTAGCCGTCGCCCAGGTACATGGCTACATGGTGCACATCGCCGTCGTCGGCGAAGAACAGCAGGTCGCCGGGGAGCAGCTCGGAGAAGGGCACCTCCACGCCCACCTCGCACTGGTAGTAGGTGGTGCGGGGCAGCTCGATGTTGAACACCTCGCGGTAGCAGTACTGCACGAGGCCCGAGCAGTCGAAGCCGGCCGGCGTGGTGCCGCCCCACAGGTAGGGCACCCCGAGGAAGGAGTTCGCCAGGGACGTGAGGTCGTTCAGGGTGCGGGCCTCGCGCACCGGCAGCGGGGCGCCGGCAGCAATGAGCTTATCGAAGCCGTCGAAGCGCTCGGCGTCGATGGCGTTCTGATGCTGCTGCATGGCCGTGTCCGCCGCGGGCACCGAGGGCTTCTCCAGGTACACGGGCACGTGGTAGAGCTCCTCGGCCCGGGCCATCTGCTGCTCCCAGGTGGCCAACGCCTGCTGGTACTCACTCGTGGCGTCCACGTAGGCCTCGTACTCGGCCACCAGGGCGTCGTAGGCCTCCTTGTCGGCCACGGGATCCAGGTACAGATCCAGACCGGTCACCTCGTCCTTGGCCGGCAGCACGAAGGTCTCGGTGAGCTCGTAGGTCAGCGGCACGTCGAAGCGGGTGAGGTCGTAGGTCTCGATGAGATCCTGCAGCTTCTCGGAATAGAAGATATCGGTGGCGTAGCGGCCCACGAGGAAGTCGCAGGCATCCACGAAGGTGTCGGTGTTCGACTTGCGGGCGCCGGCATAGAAGTCCCCCATGGAGTTGGACAGCAGGTCGGCGTAGTCGGACAGCGACTCGTCCACGGTGTCGTACTGGCGGAAGTCGGCCATGATGGTGTAGGTGGCGCCGGAGCCGTCGTCCTCGCGGGTGGCCAGCGACACCGAGCTGCCCTTGTAGGTGCCCTTGATGCCGAAGAGGTTGTTGTTGGGGGCCTGGGCCAGCTGGGAGTTGCCCGAGGCGGACTCCAGGATGGCCTGGGCGATCATCACCGAGGCGTACAGGTCGTTGTCGGCGGCGATGGTGCGGGCCGACTCGCCCACCAGCGAGATGAACTTCTCGGTGGTCAGGTCCTCGCTGTAGTGGCGGGCCACATAGGAGGAGTTGTCCATGTGGGTGAACGAGATGGAAGGCACCGTGACGGCCACCTGCTTGAGGGGCGTCTGGGCCTGGCCCTTGTTCACGGCGGCGGTGTGGCTGGAATCGGTGGTGCCGCCGGCCCCATCGGGCTTGGGCTTCTGCACGCCGGAATCCACCGGATTGCTCGGATCGACCGCGGGGGGCTCCGGCGTCTCAGGCTGGGAGGGCTTCTCGCCCTCGTCTCCGCCCGGCTTCTCGCCCTCATCGGGCTTCTGGTCGGGATCGGCGCCCTTGGAGATGGTGAACTGCACGGCCGCACCGTTGTCTACCACGGTGCCGGCGGCCGGCGAGGTGGCGATGACACGCCCGGCCTCCACCGTGTCGCTGAACTCGTAGACGGGCTTCTCGCTGGACAGGGTCAGGCAGGACGGGTCGAGGGCCGCCATGGCCTCTTCCAGCGTCATGTTCTTGAAATCGGGAACGGCCACCTTCTCGGTGCCCTTGGAGACGACGAGCTGCACCGTGTCCCCGGCGTTCACCGGGGTGCCCGCCGCGGGGTTGGTGGAGAGCACCGTGCCCTTGGGGGCCGTGCTGAACTCGTACTGGATATCATCGGAGAGGTTCAGGTGGGCCTCGGCGAGGATGCTCTTGGCCGCCTCTAGTGACTTGTCCACCAGGTTAGGCATCTCGAACTTCGTGGTGCCCTCTCCCTCGCCTTCGCCCTCGACGGGCTTGTTCTGGTCGGCCGGGGGCAGCGTGCCCTCGGGAGTGCCCTCCGGGGTCTCCGGGGCGGCCTCATCCGTGTCCTCGCCCTCGGTGGTGCCATTGCCGGTACCGTCGGACTCGGCGTCCTTTTCCGGAGCCGGCGGCTCCTCGGATGCGGCCTCGTTGCCGAGCGCCTCCTGGACGTCCTTGGCGTAGTCGGCCTCGCTGCTGTACTCGCCGTTGGCCTTGGCGTACTCC
This sequence comes from Adlercreutzia sp., assembly GCF_056795635.1. Lineage (NCBI taxonomy): Bacteria > Bacillati > Actinomycetota > Coriobacteriia > Eggerthellales > Eggerthellaceae > Adlercreutzia > Adlercreutzia sp. The sequence continues at coordinate 92,407 of NZ_JBQIIT010000008.1, forward strand.
ACGTCGGCGAGGGTCTTGCCCTCCTGGGTTGTGTCAGCCTCGCGAACGTGGCCGTCGTCGCCCTCGCCCTCGTCGGCGTGAGCGGTCTTATAATTAGCGGCCACGCCGCCCACCGGGGCAACGACGAGGGCGGCTGCCGTCAATAGCGAGACTGCGTTTTTCGATGAGGTCATCAATGCCTCCTCTTGTGTCATCATCTCTCACGGGCTTCGCAGACCCCAACTGTCCGGGTATACGAATCCAAGGCAAGCAGGTGCCTTGAAGTAGGCATTATAGCGCGACTTCTTGCGCTGTCCAACCTGCGAAAACATCTCGTTGGGGCGATGTTTCGGTGATGGCATCGATGAGCAATGGGGCAAAACGGTAACAAAACCGTTACTGATCTGGCATTTTACCTGGAACCTCCGGGACAGGCCGCCCCTGTTTCCCCTCTTCATCCCGCCGATAATATTTTCCGTGGATGACTTTTTTCACTGATGAGCGGGCTCAGGATTGGGAAGACAGGGCCACAAGCGAAGATTGGCCGGGCTCGCGGCCCTCGCTCGAGGGCCCTTTAGGCCACGAGGCGCTTGGCGAAAGAGGGGGCGAAGTAGTCGAAGGTGGCCCGCATAATGCGGCCGCCGCCTGTGGAGGCGTGGATGTACTCGCCGTCGCCGGCGTAGATGCCCACGTGGTACACGCCGCTGCCGCTACCCCAGAACAGCAAGTCGCCGGGGAGCACCTCGTCGAGCGAGACCGCCTCCCCCAGGGCGCTCTGCTCCGCGGCGGTGCGGGGCAGCGCCATGCCGAGGGCGTGCTCGAAGACCCACCGGGTGAACCCGGAGCAGTCGAAGCCGGCCGGCGTGGTGCCTCCGTAGACGTAGGGCACGCCGAGGTGGCTCGCGGCCTCGTCCACGACCGACTGGCGCCGGGCCGAGCGCTCCTCCTCGGCGGCGCGCTCGGCCGCGGCGTCGGCCACGGTGCCCACGTAGTCCTTGATCTCGTTGGCGAAGGACTCGATGTGGGCGAAGGGGTTGTCCTGCGCGACCTCGTTGGCCTGGGCCTCCGGGGCGCTCATCGCGATCATCGTCGCGGAAAGGGCGCAGGCGAGCAGAAGGGTGCGCGCCCGCTGGGTGAGAAATCTGTAACTAAGCATGGCGGCGAGTCTAAGGGGTGCGCGCCGCCCCGCCAAGGCCCTCCACAAGGCGCCCGCGATATGGCGACAAGGCGCCCACGTTCAGTTCACAGCCCCTTCCCGAGAACTCAACGGGAAGTTCACGTCCCCTCCGCACGCCCTCCATCACCTACCAGCGAGATCAGGAAATAGAAGGCGAAGAAACCGCAGGTGATGGCACGTGCTCTCTCACGGTAGGGCCCGGAGGGATAGGAGCAGATTCTACACTTCCCGCGGCACCTCGCCGGTTTCCAGCAGATGCAGAAGGGCCGCCTCGTCGAGCACGGGAACGCCGAGGGCGACGGCCTTGTCGTACTTCGAGCCGGCGCTCTCCCCCGCCACGACGAAGCTCGTCTTCTTCGATACCGAGCCCGACACCTTCGCCCCCATGGCCTTCAGACGCGCCCCGGCCTCGTCCCGGGTCATGCCCGAGGCGGCCAGGGTGCCCGTGAGCACGAAGGTGAGCCCGGCGAGCACCTGGGGCACCGCCTCGCCGGCCGCCATGGTCTCGGCGGCCATGGTCACGCCGGCGGCCCGCAGCCGCTCGATGACCGACACGTTGTCCGGCGTGCGGAAGAAAAGCCAAATGCCGTGGGCCATCTTCGGGCCCACGCCGTTTATCTCGGCCAGCTCGTCCTCGCCGGCATCGGCCAGGGCCTCCAGGGAGGGGAAGGCATCGGCCAGAAGCTCGGCCGTGGTCTTGCCCACATGGCGGATGCCCAAGCCGAAGAGCATGCGGGCGAAGGGGCGGCCCTTGGAGGCCTCGATGGCGGCCACGAGCTTCTTCGCCACCGTATGCCCCAGGCGGATGGGCTCCCCCTCCTTGTTCACGCGACCCATGTCAAGGGCGGCCAGCTCGTCTTCAGAGAGCGAGTAGTAGTCGGCCACATCGGCCACGCGCCCGCTCTCCACGAGCCGCGAGACGATCTCCTCTCCCATGCCGTCGATGTCGAGCGCTCCGCGGCTCGCCCAATGGAGCAGCCGCTCCAAGGCCTGAGCCGGGCAGTCGATGGAGATGCAGCGGAAGGCCACTTCTCCCTCGTCGCGCACCACGGGGCTGCCGCAGCTGGGGCACGCGCTCGGCATCTCCCAGATGCGGGCCTCGGGGCTGCGCAGGGCCAGCACCGGGCCCAGCACCTCGGGAATCACGTCGCCGGCCTTCCGCACGATGACCGTATCGCCCACGCGCACGTCCTTGCGGTGCACCTCGTCCACGTTGTGCAGCGTGGCCCGGGCCACGGTGGACCCGGCCACCGATACCGGCTCCAGCTCCGCCACGGGCGTGAGCGCCCCGGTGCGGCCCACCTGCACGGTGATGTCCCGCAGAAGGGTGGTCTTCTCCTCGGGCGGGAACTTGAAGGCGATGGCCCAGCGCGGGGCCCGGGAGGTGAACCCCATGGCCCGCTGGCGGGCGAAGGAGTTCACTTTCACCACCACGCCGTCGATCTCGTAGGGCAAGTCGTCGCGGCGCCGGACGGCCTCCTCGCAGAAGGCGCGCACCTCCTCGGCGGTCTCGCACAGCCGCACATCGGGGTTCACGTGGAAGCCGGCTTCCCGCAGCCACTGGAGCAGCTCCCACTGGCCGTCCACCGCCAGGGCGCCCTCGTCGGCGATGGCGTACATGAAGGTGGACAGGTCGCGGCCCTGGGTGACGCGGGCATCCTTCTGGCGCAGGGAACCGGCCGCGGCGTTGCGGGGGTTCGCGAAGGGGGGCCGCCCCTCGGTCACAGCGGCGGCGTTGAGCACCTCGAAGCTCTTCTTGGGCATGTACACCTCGCCCCGCAGCTCGAGGGAGCCCACTCCCGGCGCCACGGCGCCCAAGGCCCCCTCGCGCAGGCGGAGGGGCACGTCGCGCACCGTGCGCATGTTCACGGTCACGTCCTCGCCCGTGGTGCCGTCGCCCCGGGTGGCGGCCCGCACGAGCAGGCCGTCCTCGTAGGTGAGCGCGATGGAGCTGCCGTCGATCTTCAGCTCGCAGCACAACGGCGGCAGCGCGCCGCCGCAGGCCTCCTCCACGCGCCCGAGCCACTCGTCCAGCTCGCCCAAGTCCATGGCGTTGTCCAGGGAGTACATGCGCCGCTCGTGCACGACGGGAGCGAACTGCTCGCCCACGTAGCCCCCCACGCGCTGGGTGGGCGAGGCCGGCGTCACCAGCTCCGGATGGGCCGCCTCGATCTCGCGCAACTCGCCCATGAGCGAGTCGAAGGCCGCGTCCGAGATGGTGGGGTTGTCCAGAGCGTAGTACTGGTAGCTGTGGTGCTCGATCTCGCGGCGCAGGGCCGCCGCCCGGACAGCCGGATCGCTCGCCGCAGCCGCCAGGGCCGTCGCGTCGAACAGGGAGCCTTCCCGTTGAACCATGGATATGCGCCTTTCTCCTCGCCGCAGGGCCGTGGCATGGCCCCGCCCGTCACACCGGCCGCCTCCTGCGGGGAAGACGGCCGCTTCGTCAACGAGGGCCCGGACGAATCCGGGCCCTCGGTCGTGTCGCAGCGGCTATGATACCACCGCTCGGGCGACGGGCGAAGCCGCAGGGCCGAGCCCGTCGCCGCCGTGCGCCTAGTGGTTGTGGGCGAAGCGCGTCGGCGCCTGGGGCAGGGTCACGCCGTAGACGGCCATCTGCACGCCGCGGGCCATGAGGAACAGCCCGAGGAACAGGGCGAAGGAGCCCGGGGCGATGATGAAGGCGAAGCCGCACAGCACGCTCACGATGCCGGAGAACAGCACCCAGCCCCAGCCGGGCAGCACCTCCCGCAGCCGCACCGAGGCCACGATCCCGAACACGCCGTAGGCGATGACGAAGATGCCCATGACCCAGGGGATCACCACGGCCGACACCACGGGGTGGGCGATGAAGAGCACGCCCAAGATGAGGTCGCAGGCGGCGTAGGCGAGCGCCCAGGCCGACAGGCCCTCGCTCTTGCGGTACCGGAAGAAGGCCCAGCCGTCCACGATGCCGGCGGCCACGAACATGCAGCCGGCCAAGATGGCGATGGTCACGAGGGTGAGGCCCGGCACCATGAGCAGGATGAAGCCGATGATGATGAGCGCGATGCCGGCGGCGAACAGCGCCCAGTTGCGTCCTGGTTTGGTATCCATGGTTTCCACACTCCTTAAGCGAGGTTGTATACTAGGTAGACTCCCATTGTAGAGGGCCGTGTCAGGCGGAGCACCGCTCCCGGCGCGGCCGTTGCCCAGGAGATTGCGCCGCGTTGGCGCGGCGTTGGAATGACCGCTGCCGGGAAAGGACCCCCATGACCTGCACCGTCGCACCCCCTCGCACCGATGCCGCCCTGGCGGCCCTGCTCCCCTGGCCCGCCCCCGACGCTCACAAGTACAGCCGCGGGCACCTCGCCGTCGTGGCGGGCTCGGCGGCCTACCCCGGGGCGGCCTGCCTGGCGGCCACGGCCTCCCAGCGGGCCGGCGCCGGCTACACCGAGGTGTTCTGCGCGGGGAAGTCGCTGCTCGCCGTGCGGGCCGCGAGCCCCTCCCTCGTCGTGCGCGATTGGCGCCATTGGCGGCCGGGCCGCATGGCGTCCCCGAGCCCCGACCGCCCCGGCGCCTGCATCATCGGCTGCGGGTTCGCCGGCGAGGAAAAGACCGAGGGGCCGCTCGTCATGGAGACCCTGCGCGCCTTCGCCGGCCCGCTCCTCGTCGACGGGGGCGCCCTGACCCTCCTGGCGAGCGCGACGGGGCTGCGCCTGGCCGCGGAGCGGGCCGCGGCGGGGCTGCCCCTCGTGCTGACGCCCCACGGCGGCGAGGCGGCTCGGCTCGCCCGGGCGGCGCAGCTGGAAGAGGGGCTTGGCGAAGCAGATTTGGCCCGCGAGCTCGCCCGGGCCTTCGGGGCCGTCGTGGCCCTCAAGGGCCCATGCACCTACATAGCCGACAGCGCGGGGGTTGAGGTGATGGATCGCGGCACGGCGGCCCTGGCCAAGGCCGGCACGGGCGATGTGCTCGCCGGCATCATCGGGGCGCTTCTGGCCCAGGGGCTCAGGGCGCGGGACAGCGCGGCTGTCGGCTGCGCCCTCCACGCCGAAGCAGGCCGGGCAGCCGAGGTGGCGCTCACGGCCATCTGCACGGTGGCCGAGGACGTCGTCGCCTCTCTGCCGGCCGCCGTGCGGGCCATCGCGGGCCGGTAAGCGATCCGCTTAAGCCCAAGAGGCCTCGGAGCGGGACAGCGCCGCCACGGTCTTGGCAAGGACGGCCACGTCGATGGGCTTGGCCACATGGGCGTCCATGCCGGCCGCCAGAGCCTCCCGCTTATCCTCGGCGAAGGCGTTGGCCGTCATGGCGATAATGGGGATGGTGCGGGCGTCCGGCCGATCGAGGGCCCGGATGGCCCGGGCGGCCTCATGGCCGTTCATGACCGGCATCTGCACGTCCATGAAGATCATGGCGTAGGTGCCCGCAGGCGCGGCGGAGAACATCTCCACGGCCTCCCGGCCGTTCTCGGCCACATCGCAGGTTCCGTGATGGATGCCCAGCACCGCGGCGATGATCTCGGCGTTCAGGTCGTTGTCCTCCGCCACAAGGAAATGGCGGCCGCCGAGGGCCTCGTCGATGTCCACCGGGGCCTCGGGGGCCGGAACGTCCCCGCCGGCCGCATCCCCGATCGCCGGCGGGAAGTCCAGATCGATGGTGAAGGTGGAGCCGCGGCCGAGGGCGCTCTCCACGGCGATGGTGCCGCCCATGAGATCCACGAGGTTCTTGGTGATGGCCATGCCGAGACCGGTGCCCTGGATCTTGTTGGTCAGGCTCGACTCCTCCCGGGAGAACGAGTCGAAGATGGTGGCCAGGTACTCCGGTGCCATGCCGATGCCGTCGTCGGCCACCACGATGCGCAGGTGCTGCAAGGTGCCGTGGCGCTTGAGGGACCCATCGATGGCAAAGCGGATGGAACCGCCCTCGGGGGTGTACTTCATGGCATTGGACAGCACGTTCATGAGAATCTGCCGCAGGCGCCCCTCATCGCCCACGAGGGCCTCGTGGGTTACACCGGTCACTTCCACGGTGAAGACCTGGTCCCGGGCGCTGGTCTGGGGCCGCATCATGGCCTCCACCGCCGCCACGGTCTCGCTCAGGCGGAACTCCACGGCCGCCAAGGTGGTCTTGCCCGACTCGATCTTCGACATATCGAGCACGTCGTTGATGAGCCCGAGCAGGTGCTGGCCGGACGTGGCGATCTTGCGGTTGTACTCGCGCACGGTCTCAGGGTGGTCGGCATCGCGTTCGATGAGGGCCGAGAAGCCCAGGATGGCGTTCATGGGGGTGCGGATGTCATGGCTCATGGCCGAGAGGAAATTGCTCTTGGCCCGGTTGGCCTCCTCGGCGGCGGCCACCGTGTCCATGAGTTTCTGGCGGATATCGTGCTCGTGGGTCACATCGGTGAGCGAATAGATGATCTTCTCGCTGCCGCCGAGCACGACCGGGCGGCTCGTGATGCGCAGCCACATATTCCGGCCGAAGGCCCCGTTGAAGCACTGGAACTCCCAGGTGCGACGCTCGCCCGGGACGCCGGAGTGCACGATGGCGGCCACCTTCGCGTAGGCCTCGTTGGCCGACAGGCCGTCCACGGCGAAGAACGCGGCGGCCGGCACCCCCAGAATGTCCTGGATGTTCTCGAATACCGCCTCCACGACCCGGTCCTTGCTGTCCACAATGAAGATGGCCGTATCGATGTTGGCGCCAATAGCCTGGTAGATGCTCTGCACGTAGCGCTCGCCCCGCCGCTCGCGGCGGTTGCGGTACACGAGCAGGGCGGCGATGGCGGCCACAGCCAAAAGCACCGAGCCCACGAGCACGGCCACGAGCCGCGCCGTCACGGTCACGATGGCGGTGCCCTCGGCCTCATCCGTGGGCATGATGGCATCGGCCTGCACCACGAGCTCGTGGATGGTGGCGTAGTAGTGCAGGCCGGCGGCGGTGATGACCACGGCCAGGGCGATGACCACGGCCGCGACGGCCACGAAGATGGCCCGGGAATCGAGTCTCTGCCTCATGGTCGCCGGCCGCCCGAGGGGCTATTCCACCGTGACGGACTTGGCCAGGTTGCGGGGCTGGTCCACGTCGCAGCCGCGCAGTACCGCCACCTCGCGGGAGAGCAGCTGCAGGGGCACGCTCGCCGTGATGGGGCTGAAGGCGTCACGCACCTTCGGGATGTAGATGACATGATCGGCGTGCTTGGCGATGTCCTCATCGCCCTCGGTGGCCACGGCGATGATGCAGGCGCCCCGGGCCCGGGACTCCTGGAGGTTCGAGACCACCTTGTCGTAGACCGGGCTGTCCGTGGCGATGGCCACCACGGGGAAGTTCTCGTCGATAAGGGCGATGGGGCCGTGCTTCATCTCGCCGGCGGCGTAGGCCTCGGCATGCAGGTAGCTGATCTCCTTGAGCTTCAAGGCGCCCTCGTAGGAAGTGGCGGCCCCCATGCCCCGGCCGATGAACAGGGCGCTTGTCGCATCCACCATGGCCCGGGCGGCCTCTTCCACGGCCGGCCCGCACTCGGCGAGGATGCGCTCCACGGCCTCGGCCGTGTCGGCCAGCTCGCTGAACAGGAGCTTGATCTGGCCGCCGGTGAGCCGGCCCGTGGACTGGCCCAGCAGCATGGCCAGCAGGGTGAGGGAAACCACCTGGCCCAGGAAGCTCTTGGTGGAGGCCACGGCGATCTCCTTGTTGGCCTTGGTGTAGATGACGCCGTCGGACTCGCGGGCCACGGGGCTTCCCACCACGTTGGTGATGCCGAAGACCTTGGCGCCGCGCACCCGGGCGTCGCGGATGGCGGCCAGGGTGTCGGCGGTCTCGCCGGACTGGGACACGGCCACCACGAGGGTCGTGGGGGTGATGATGGGGTTGCGGTAGCGGAACTCGCTGGCCACCTCTACCTCGCAGGGGATGCGGGCCCAGCCCTCGATGAGGTTCTTGGCGATGAGGCCAGCGTGGTAGGAGGTGCCGCAGGCGATGACGTAGACGCGGTCGATGAGGTTGAGCTCGGCCGGGGTCATGTCCAGCTCGTCGATAGTGAGCGCGCCGCCGGAAAGGCGGCCGGCCAGGGTGTCGCGGATGACCCGGGGCTGCTCGTGGATCTCCTTCAGCATGAAGTCGGGGTAGCCCCCCTTCTCGGCCACGTCGATGTCCCAGTCCACGTGGGTCACCTCGGGCTCCAGGGGGTTCCCGTCCATGTCGAAGTAGGCGATGCCCTCGGCCGTCAGGGATGCCATCTGGTCGTCGGCGAGCACCACCACATCACGGGTGGCGTCGATCATGGCGATGATGTCGCTGGCCACGTAGCTGCCCATCTCGCCACGGCCCACCACGATGGGCGAGTCCTTGCGACAGACGATGAGGGTGCCCGGCTCGCCCTCGGCCATGACAGCCAGGCCGTAGGCGCCCACGAGCTGGGAAGCGGCCTCGGCCACGGCGGCGCGCAGGTCGCCCGTGCCGGCCTCGCGCAGCCGGTGGTAGGCCTCTTCCACGAGATGGGCCACCACCTCGGTGTCGGTCTCGGACTTGAAGACGTGGCCGCGGCCGATCAGCGCCTCGCGCAGCTCGGCGAAGTTCTCGATGATGCCGTTATGCACCACGGCGATGTCGCCGGCGCAGGAGGTGTGCGGGTGGGCGTTGGCCTCGCTCGGCTTGCCGTGGGTGGCCCAGCGGGTGTGCCCGATGCCGCAGGTGCCGTCCAGATCGAAGTGCTCGAGGGTATGGGCCAGCTCGGACACCTTCCCCTTGCGGCACACCACCTCGATGGCCTCACCCTGCTGCACGGCCACGCCGGCCGAGTCGTAGCCGCGGTACTCCATGCGGGAGAGCCCCTCGATGAGGATGGGCTCGGCCGGGGCGGCCCCCGTGTATCCAACGATTCCGCACATAGGTTGCTCCTTCGGAAACGGGGCGCGACCAAGCGCCCCTCGTTCTTGTTCTGTGATTCGTCCCATTGTACCGTCGCGGGCAGAATGCCGCGCCCCGTTTCACGAAACGTGCGCACGGGGCGCATCTGGTAGAATGGCGGGCGACACGGAGGCGGCGCGACCGGCGAGCCGGCCCCTTCCTCCCCGGCATTCCCATTGAAAGGCGGCATTGTGGCCCGATCCAAGAAATCCCAGGCTATCGTCGACGGCGCCCTGTCCATGACCGTGGCGAGCGATTCGGTGGGCCTCGGCGTCGATATCGTGGAGATCGAGCGCATGGCCCGCATCATCGAGCGCTCCCCCGCCTTCACCGAGAAGGTCTACTCCGCCGCCGAGCGGGCCTACTGCGACGGTCACGCCCACCCGGAAGTGCACTACGCCACCCGCTTCGCCGCCAAGGAGGCGGTGCTCAAGGCCCTGGGAACGGGGTTCTCCGAAGGCATCAGCTGGCTCGACGTGGAGGTGCGCCGCACGAGTAAGGGGCGCCCCTACGTGGTGCTCACGGGCCGGGCCCGGGAGGTGGCCCGGGAGATGGGGGTGCGCGAGATTCCCATCTCGCTGTCCTACACCCACACCGACGCCGTGGCCTGCGCCATGGCCATCACCGACGAGTCCGTGGCCGCCCAGGAGCGGCGGCGCGATCCCATGGAGGAGCTGACCCGTCAGTTCAAGGAGGCCCGCTCGTTCCTCGACGAGCTCCCCGCAAGCGAGGGCGGCCGGGAGTAGCCCCGGCCGCCTCTTGCAACTACTAGCCGCGCACCTCGGCACCGCAGGCCTTCTCCACCTTGGCCACCAGCTTGCCGTGGGCCCGCTCCACTTCCTCGCCCGTGAGGGTGCGATCGGCGGCGCGGTAGGTGAGGGTGTAGGCCATGGACTTCTTGCCCGCCCCCACGCGCTCCTCGTCGCGGTACACGTCGAACAGGGCCACCGATTCCAGCAGCTTGCCGCCGGCCGAGGCCATGACCTGCATGAGCTTCTCGTGGGTCACGTCCTCCCCCACCACGAAGGCCTGGTCCATCACCACGGCCGGGAAGGTGGGCACGGCCACGTAGTCGCGGGCGGGGCGGGCCGCCTTCACGAGGGCCGCCACGTCCAGCTCGAAGGCCACCACCGGCGCCGCCGCGTCGAAGGCGTCGCAGACGAGCGGGTGCACCTCGCCGACCCAGCCGATGACGGCGCCGTTGGCCATCATCTCGGCGGCCCGGCCGGGCTGCAACTGGGGCGCCTCGTCGGCGGTCAGGGCCCGGAAGCGCACCTTGGGGAGCGCCAGCTCGCGGGCCAGGTTCTCCAGGACGCCCTTGCCGTCGAAGAAGTCGAAGGGCACCGCCGGCGCGTTCCAGGCCGCATCCCCCATGGAGCCGGCCATGACGGCAGCGAGCTTCTTGCGCTCCTTGGCCTTCTTGCGCCCCTCGGCGGCCGAGAACACCGTGCCGATCTCGTAGAGCTGGATGTTTTTCACGCCGCGGGCCTGGTTGTAGGCCACCGACCGCAGCAGGTTCGGCACGATGGACTGGCGCATGACCGACTGGTCGGCGTTGAGGGGATTCAGCAGTTCCACAGCCAGGCCGAGGCCGTCGGCGGGCAGGCGCAGCCGCTCGATGTCGCCGGGCTCGGCGAAGGAGTAGGTCATGGTCTCGTTGAGCCCCGAGGCCCGCAGCACGGCATTCACCAGCCGCAGGGTCTCCTGCTCGGGGGTGCGGGCGCCCACGCGCTCGCGGCCGCCGGGCAGCGTCGGCTCGATGCGGTCCATGCCCCACAGGCGCAGCACTTCCTCATACAGGTCGATCTCGCGCTCCAGGTCGGGACGGAAGGTGGGGGCCAGCACCGAGAGCACTGCGGCCTCGTCGGTGGCCTCCACGGCGCAGCCGAGGCGCACGAGGATGTCCCGAATGAAATCGGCGGGAATGGCGGCGCCCATCATGGCGTTGAAGCGGTCGATGCGGAAGGTGAGGGGGCGCGCCTCGGCCGGCCGGCCGTACACGTCCACCACGCCCGGGCGCACGGTGCCCCCGGACACCTCGGCGAGCAGGGCCGCCGCGGCCTGAGAGACGAGCTCGGTCAGGTTCTCGTCCACCCCGCGCTCGTAGCGCATGGAGGACTCGGAGATAAGGCCCAGGTTGCGGCTCGTGCGGGAGGTGCGGCCGTTGCAGAAGTCCGCCGACTCCAGCAGCACCGTCGTGGTGGCCTCGGTCACCTCGGTGTCCAGGCCGCCCATGACGCCGGCCAGGGCCACGGCCCGATCGGGGGTGGCGATGACGGTCATATCCTCGGTGAGCACGCGCTCCTCCCCGTCGAGGGTCGTGAGATGCTCCCCCTCGGCCGCGCCGCGCACGATGATGCGCACGCGCCCGTCGCCGTCGCACAGGGTGTCGAAGTCGAAGGCGTGCAGGGGCTGGCCGTAGAGGTAGAGGATGTAGTTGGTCACATCCACCACGTTGTTGATGGGACGGCCGCCGGCGGCGCTCACGCGCTCGGCGAGCCAGTCGGGCGAGGGGCCCACCTTCACGTTGTCGATGACCCGGGCGGTGTAGCGGCAGCAGCGCTCGCTGTCAGGCACCTCCACGGTGACGGCGGCGGCCACGTCCTCGCCGGCCGTGACGGCGGCGAGCTTCGCCACGTCGTCGGCCAGAGGGTAGGTCACCGGCTGCTGGTACATGGCCCCCACTTCCCGGGCCATGCCCACCACCGACAGGCAGTCGGGTCGGTTGGGGGTGATTTCCAGGTCGAGCACCGTGTCGCCCGAGCCGATCACCTCGGCCATGGCCGTGCCCACGGGGGTCTCCTCCGGCAGAATCCAGATGCCCGAATGGTCGGAACCGAGGCCCAGCTCCCGCTGGGAGCAGCACATGCCGCAGCTGACCACACCGCGCAGCTTCGACTTCTTGATCTTGAAATCGCCGGGCAGCACCGCGCCGACGCAGGCCACGGGCACCTTGATGCCCGCGGCGATGTTCGGGGCGCCGCAGACGATCTGCACCGGCTCGCCAGCCCCCACGTCCACGGTCACCACGGACATGTGGTCGGAATCGGGATGGGGCTCGCAGGTGAGCACCGAGCCCACGACGACGCCCTCGAAGGCCTCGCCGAGGGTCTCAATGCCCTCCACCCCCGTGCCCGTCAGATCGAGCCGGTCGCAGAACGCCTTCAAATCACTCGGCACCTGCGTATATTCCGAAAGCCACTTCAAAGATACTTTCATAGCTTCATTCTTTCTCTTAAATCCTCTACACGTTTGCTTTTGTCAGAGGGATTCGCCCAAGGAAGTCAGCGAGGACCTCTGTGGCGGCCCGCATCGGGGTGTCGTGCGGCTGAGCGTACTTCGTTACGCGAAGGCAAGCACGAAAGCCCCGAGGCGGGATGCCACGGAGGGCCGCAGCGTCGACAGCCAATTCTATAATTAGAACTGCCGCAAAAATCTCATGTCGCCTTCCAATAGCATTCTGAGGTCAGGCACGTCGTACTTGAGGCAGGCGATGCGCTCCACCCCCATGCCGAAGGCGAAGCCGGAGTACTCCTCCGGGTCGATGCCGCTCATGGACAGCACGTTGGGGTCCACCATGCCGCAGCCGAGGATCTCGATCCAACCGGTGCCCTTGCACATGCGGCAACCCTCGCCGTGGCAGATGCCGCAGCTCACGTCCGCTTCGGCCGAGGGCTCGGTGAAGGGGAAGTAGTGGGCGCGGAAGCGGGTCTTGCGCTCGGGGCCGAAGATCTGCTTGCACAGGTAGTCGAGGGTGCCCTTCAAGTCGCCGAAGGTGATGCCCCGATCGACCACGAGGCCCTCGATCTGGTGGAACTGGGGCAAATGCGACGGGTCGGCCACGTCGCGACGGTACACCTTGCCCGGGGCGACCATGTAGATGGGCAGGTCCCAGTCCTCCATGGTGTGCACCTGCACGCCGGAGGTCTGGGTGCGCAGCAGCACGTCGGACTCGCCGCGCACCCGGGCCGCATCGCCGGACAGGTCGCGCACGTAGAAGGTGTCCTGCATGGAGCGGCTCGGATGGTCGGCCGGGGCGTTCAGGGCCGTGAAGTTGTAGTAGTCGGTCTCGACCTCGGTGCCCTCGACCACCTTGTAGCCCAGGCCCAGGAAGATGTCGGATATCTCGTCGATGATGCCGTTGATGAGGTGGCGCGTGCCCATCTGCTGGGCACGGCCGGGCAGCGTCACGTCCACGGCCGCCGCATCGATGGCGGCGGAGAGCTCCGCGGCGTCGAGCACGGCCTTGCGGGCCGCCAGGGCCTCCTCCACTTCCACGCGGGCCTCGTTCACGGCCTTGCCCACGCTCGCCCGCTCCTCGGGGGGAACCGACCCCATGGAGCGGAGATAGCCGGTCAGGCTGCCGGACTTGCCCAGCACCGCCACGCGCACCCCGTCAAGGGCTGTCGAGTCGGCCGCCGCCTCGATGGCGGCCAGGGTGCTCTCGCGCAGCGCCGCGAGCTCCTCTGCGATTGCCATATATGCCTTCCCTTTCTCGTACATCGAACCTATAGAAAAGAGCCCTCTCCCGCCTTGGCCGGAGACACGTCTCCGAAACCCAAGGACGAGAGAGGGCTCTCGCGGTACCACCTCGGTTGGCCATGGCTCCGTCCGGCCTGAGGGCCGGGGCGCCATCGCCCGCTCGTTGCGCTCGGTCACGGGAGCGAGCCGTCGCCCCCTACTGGCCGGCTGCCGCAACGGGCTGCCGGGTTCAAGGGCGCTGCTCGGAAGGGAACGGGTCTCGCGCCTCCGATCGGACCCTTTCAGCCGGGGGGGCCCTTCTCTGGTGATCTCAGCCTGCGAGCCTTATCTTCGTCATCGCATGTAGCAGTGCAGTATAGCGCACATCTCGCGGCGCGACCACTGCAATCCCCACAGAGGGTGCGGAAGGCAGCCGCAACGCTACAGGAAGCGGTACTTCACCGTGCGCAGGCCCCAGTCGCGGCAGCTGGAGAAGCCGAAGGCCTTCCACACGCCGGGCTGCAGGTCGAGCACGCGGCTGCCGCCGCCCATGGAGCCGCAGTCGTTCACCGTGGCGTACACGGTCATGCCGCCGTAGCGGATCTCCACGGTGCGGCCGAAGTAGCTGCGGTAGTTGGGCATCGACTTGGGAACGGCCACGCCCATGGAGTTGTCGTCGCAGATGGCACCCGTGGCCGTGGTGCCCGGGTTGGGCGTGGACGGATCGGTGCTGCCGCCGTAAGCCGATGCAGTGCCCGAGAGCCACCCCTCGTTGGACGACCCCGAGCCCGAGGAACCGGAATCGGAGCCCGAGCCGGAATTAGAATCCCCGGAACCCTCGTCGGGATCGGATGTCACCGGCTCGTCGTCGGAGACGACCGGCTCGCGGTCGCCGGTGTTGGCATCGGGGCTCTCTTCCACATTGTCAGCCGCCGCGGCTTCGGCCTGGGCCTGCTGCTGGCGCAGGGCCTCGGCCTGGGCGGCCAGCTCGGCCAGGCGGGCCGCCTGGTCCTCCTTGGCGCCGGCCAGGCGCTCGGTGGCGCCTTGGACGACGGCCTCGGCCTGGGCCCGCTTCTCTTCCTGGGCGGCCAGAGCCTGCTCCTGCTCGTTCTTCTGGGCGTTCAGCTCGTCGGAGACCTCGTCGAAGGCGCGCTTGCGCTCCTTCTGCTCGGCGATCTCCTCGGCCTGGTAGGCCATGATCTGGTTGACGTACTCCATATTGCGCAGCAGGTCATCGAAGTTCTTCGAGTCGAGTACCAGACCGAGCAGTCCCAGGGAGCTGCCGTCCCGGTACTCCCCCACGGCCACCGATTCCAAGACGGAGCGCCCCTCCAGCATCGCCTGCTGGGCCTCGAGGGCGGAGGCGGCGGTGTCGTCGATCTGCTGCTGCAGACGCTCCACCTCGGCCGTGAGCTGCTCGTATTCCTCGTTTATCTCGGCCATGCGCGACTCGGCCGCGTCAAGCGTGGCTTGGGCATCGTCAACGGCGGCCTGGGCGTCGTCGGCCGGATCCGCCAAAGCGGATACGGGCGCGAGCCCTGCCAGGGAGCAGGCGAGCAGGATCGCCATGAAGCCCGCGATCAAGCGCCGTCCTTGTCGTTGCAGGTATACCAAGGCATCCCTTTCGTTGCGCTGACATTCTCCGGACCGGTTCCCCCGTTCCGGGGAGGAGGCCCGCGACATATCGCTTTATCTTCCCGAATAATACGGTTGCTGACAAGCGTCTTGCCGAAAAAGACATGACCGAGCGTCCCGCTCTTCGCTGCACGATACCAGAACCTTCCGTGTAATGCAAATGTTTGTTCGTATTACTATTGCTTTTTTTGCTCCTTTCCCCTACACTGCGCCCATACGGAAAGGAGGCGCCATGCACGCCATGGTCACCGCCCGAGTCCCCGTGGAGATTCGGGATCAAGTCAACGCGCAACTGCGCTCCATCGGGTCGTCCCCCACTGAGTTGGTGAACGCCGCCTACGATTACGTGCTGCGCACCGGGCATCTGCCCGACCCGCAGCCGAGCGAGCAGCCCCTGCGCATCACGCTCACCGACGCGCAAGTCAACGAGTTGCGCTTCCGCCTGCGCCACGCCACCCGCAGCGTTCCCGCCACGTTCTGGGGCCCCGAGGGGCCGGCCCTGGCGACCCTCGTGCCCGACGGCCCCGAGGAGGTGTAGCCATGCGATTGTTCATCGATAGCGACATGCTGCTCGACTTCGTGGCCGAGAGGCCCCAGACCCGCGAGGCCTGGAACAAGCTGAACGCCCTGGAGCTGACGGGCACGGCGGAGCTGTGGGTGGGGGCCTCGAGCTTCGAGCGGGTGCGCAGCGCCCTGGCCACGGCCGTGGCCGACGGGGAGGCCCGGTCGGCCCTGCGCTCCACCATGGGCTTTCTGTCGGTCTGCTCCGTGGACGGCGGCGACGTGCGCTTTGCCCTCGACCACGGCGGCGTTCCCTACGAGACGGCCCTGACCGAGGCCTGCGCCCGCAAGATCCAGGCCGACTTCATCATCACGGGCACCGGTCCCGTCGACATCTCGCGGCCCATCCGCCGGGTGGGGCCCGCGGAGTTCTTCGAGGTGCTCGAGCGGGAGCAGGGCATCGTCTTCGACCTTATCGACTTCTAGAAAGGGCGCCCCATGATCGACGAAATCCAGGTGCGCGACATCGCCCTCATCCGCGAGGCCGCCCTCGCCCCCTCGCCGCGCCTCACCGTGCTCACCGGCGAGACCGGCGCCGGCAAGACCGCCCTCATCTCGGCCTGCAAGCTGCTCATGGGGGCGCGGGCCGACAGCGCCGTGGTGCGCGAGGGGGCCGAGCGGGCCCAGGTGGACGGACGGCTCTTCGCCCCGGGAGAAGCCGACGACCTCGTCATCTCCCGCCGCGTCGGGGCCGACGGCCGCTCCCGCGCCTCCATCAACGGAGCCATGGCCAGCGTCTCCGAGCTGGCGGCCACCGTCGGCCCCCTCATCGAGCTCTGCGGGCAGCACGAGTACCAGGCTCTCCTCAAGACCGCCGAGCACGGCCGCATCCTGGACGGCTGGGCCGACGAGACCACCGAGGCGGCCGGAGCCTACCGGGCGGCCCTTGAGGCGGCCGAGGCGGCCGAGGCGCACCTGCGGGAGGTTCAGGCCCAGGCGAGCGCCTCCTCGAGCCAGCTCGACGAGGCCCGCTTCACCCTTCAGCAGATGGAATCCGCTAACCCTCAGGGCGGCGAGTACGAGGAGGTGCGGGACTGGCTCGCCCGGGCCGAGCACGCCGAGACGCTGGCCCGCAACTCCCACGGCGCGGCAGCGGCCCTCTCCGGCGACGAGGGGGCCCTCGATGCCCTGAACGCCGCCATCGGGCTCATCGACGAGGCCGCCCGGGCCGACGAGAGCCTCGCTCCCTACGCCCAGTCGCTGCGCGAGGCCTCCTTCGTCATCGAGGACGTGGCCCGCGACATGGCCGCCTACTGCGACGGCATCGATTTCGACGGCGCCTCCCTCGCCGAGGCCCAGGAGCGCATGGGGCAGCTCACCGGCCTCATGCGCAGCTTCGGCCCCACCATGGAGGAGGTCTTCGCCCGTTGGGACGAGGCGGCCGCCCTCGTAGCCGCCGTCGACGACGCCGATGGGCTCATCGAGGAGGCCCAGCAGGAGCGCGACGCAGCAGAGGCGGTCCTCGCCGAGCGGGCCGCGGCCTACGATAAGGCGCGGCGCGCGGCGGCCCCCCGCTTCGCGGAGGCCGTGAACGCCGTGCTCGCCCGCCTGGAGATGGGCGGGGCTGAGCTGCTCTGCACCGTGGGCGAGCTGCCGCGCGAGCAGTGGAGCCGCAGCGGCCCCGACGCTGTCGCCTTCGAGTTCCGGGCCGGCAAGTCCATGCAGCCGCGCCCCCTCACCCGCATCGCCTCCGGCGGCGAGATCAGCCGCGTCATGTTGGCCGTGAAGGTGGTGCTCGGCGAGCGCGACGGCACCGAGACCCTCATCTTCGACGAAGTGGACGCCGGCGTGGGCGGCAACACCGCCAACGCCCTGGCCGCCGTCCTCGCCGAGCTGGCCGCCAGCCACCAGGTCATCGTCATCACCCACCTGGCCCAGGTGGCCGTGCTGGCCGATGCCCACTACACCGTCACCAAGACGGCCGGCGACGAGCCCCGCACCGAACTCGCCCCGGTCGAGGGAGACGCCCGCATCGCGGAAATCGCCCGCTTGCTGTCGGGCAGCACCACCGAGACCTCTCTGGCCCACGCCCGGGAAATGCTCGACCGCGCCCGAGGCTGAGCATGCCGCCACGCGGCACAGAGCGCGATGGTTCCGCGGGGCCATTGCGACACTCCCCCGCGCCAAAGAAGGGCGCGGCACCTCAAAAGCTGAGCCCCCCCGCTCGAAAGAAGGGGCTGGAGGCAAAGCCCCCAGCCCCTCGTCGGCATGGCGGTCGGCGCACCGGCGCGCTCCCGATGTGTGTCAGCTTTGAACCGAGAATTAGGCAGCTGCGGCGTCCTGCAAGTTCTTGGCCAGGGCCTCCACATCGTCGTAGGCGATGAGCTGGTCGACGGTCACGAACTTGTAGCCCTCTTCTATCAGTTGGGGCAGGGCGATCTTCAGCGCCTCGATGGTCTGGCTGCGGTCGCCGCCCCCATCGTGCATGAGCACCACGTCTCCGGGCTTCACGCTCAGCAGGCGCTGGGCGATGGCCTCGGCGCCGGGGCGGCGCCAGTCCTCAGTGTCGACGTTCCAGCCGATCTCGCCGGTTACATAGGGCTGCAGCGTCCAGATAATCTCGTCGTGATAATTGCCGCCCGGAGAGCGGAAGATCTTCGACGCCTCCTTGCCCGTGGCCTGGGCGATGGCGTCCTGGCCCTTCTGCACCTCGGCGATCTGCTCGTCGGCCGACATGTGGGTCATATCAACGCCGCGGCCCGACCCGGAGGCATGATCGTAGCTGTGGGTGCAGATCTGGTGCCCCTCGTCGGCAGCCCGCTTCACCACTTCTGAGAAATCGGTCTTGTCGAAGATCTGGTCTCCGATGGTGAAGAACGTGGCCTTCACCCCATACTGCTTCAGCACATCGAGCAGCTCGGGCGTGGTGCCAATGGGACCGTCGTCGAAGGTGAGCGCGACGACCTTCTCCCCCTTGGTATCGGCGTTGTACTTCAGGTAGATGTTGTCGCGGCCCTCGCGCACCGTCTCCTCGACGGTCTTGCCCGACACCTTGCCGGTGCGCTTCTCCACTTGGCCCGTCTCTCCGGGCACGTACACATGGATGGCGCCGTCGCCCAATTCCTGCTGGCCCGGCTCGCTCTCCACGGTCTCGGTCTCGTAGTCCTCGGTGGCATCGGCACCGTCCTCGATCTGGAGCGAATCGCCCTTGTGAAGGGCCGTGGCGGTGTCGGTGAACTCGCTGCCGTTGATGGTGCCCGTGAACGGCGTGCCGCCGCCCTCTTCGAGTACCTCTCCGTCAACGGCGAGGAGGTTGCCGGGCTTAGGGGACACGATGCCCTCGTTTATGATATCGCCTACCGTAGCGCCATCGTGCACCGTGCGCGTCATGCCGTTGACCGTCACGTTGTAGGTGGGCGGGTTCAAATAGAGGTACACGCCGACCCCGATGGCCGCCAAGATGATGACGGCGACGATGGCCGAGATGATGCCGCCATTCTTCTTCCCCTTTTTCTTATAGCGCCCCATGTCGTCGTAAGGGGTCATCTGCCCCTCGGTCTTCTGGGCGGGCATGACCCGCGGGTTCGCGCCCACGGGAGCGTAGCCGGCATAGCCGCCCTGCTGCTGATAGCGCGAGCCGTACTGCGGGTGATTCGCCGCCTGGGGATGGGGCTGGCTCGTGGCCGCGGCGTACTGCTCGTAGGCAGCCCGGGCGGCCGCCTCTTGGGAGGCGGCATCATGGCCGTCCCCGTAGGGGTACCCCGGCGCCACCGGATCGTCGTCCGGCGGAAGGGCGGCCGCCGGACCCGTCAGATACGGGGCCGCGGAAAAACTCCCCGTCCCCTGGGACGGGTGCCGGCGCGTGGGCGTGGGATGCTGTCGCGGGTTGTTCCGCGGATTATGGCTTCCTCCCGCAGGAGTCGTCGGCTGATTGGGCATCTAACTTCCTTCAAGCAAGCTCAAGGGTGGTACAGGCTGTATAGGGGCATTATACGTCCTGAAACCTCGTTTCCCCGCGCACTCCGGCTTACATTTCCGTAAAGATCGCAATCCGCAACATCTCCATGAACGAGGCGCGGACCGAGCGGGAGCATTCCCGCGCCCGGCCCGTGCCTCGCTCTCGAGCGGCCCGGTGCTCGGAGGCGCAGCGGTTCCGCCACCCTGTTCTCCGCGGCCGGGCCCGGCGCTCAGGGTCACCGCGGCTCTGCTGCCCCGCTCGCCCTGACCCGGGCCCGGGGCTTAAGCCCCGCGGCTGCTGCCGTAGGCGGCGTGCTTGCGGTTGCCGTAGGCGCTCCCCTTGCGGGCCGACTTCCTCAAGTCCTTCAGCACGTCGTCTTCGGACTTGTCCTCCACCGAGCTCTTCAGCTTCACCACCTGGTCACGCAAACGCGCCGCCTCCTCGAAGTCCATGTCGCGGGAGGCGGCGGCCATGTCGTCCTCCATGGACGAGATGATGCGCAGCACCTCTTCGCGGGACAGCTCGGCCAGCTCCTTGTTCACCTGCTCGGCCGTACTTCCCTCCACGTCTTCGGTGATGAAGCCCATGATGTCGTTGATGGCCTTGCGGATGGTCTGGGGCTGGATGCCGTGCTCGGCGTTGTAGGCCATCTGAATCTCGCGGCGCCGCCGCGTCTCGTCGATGGCGCGGCGCATGGAATCGGTGATGCGATCGGCGTACATGATGACCTGGCCCGACACGTTGCGGGCCGCGCGGCCGATGGTCTGGATGAGCGAGCGGTGGTTGCGCAGGAAGCCCTCCTTGTCGGCATCAAGGATGGCCACGAGCGACACCTCGGGCAGATCCAGGCCCTCGCGCAGCAGGTTGATGCCCACGAGCACGTCGAACTCGCCCCGGCGCAGATCGCGCAAGATCTCGGTGCGCTCCAGAGTGGCGATGTCCGAGTGCATGTAGCGGGACTTCACTCCCTGGTCGAGCAGGTGGTCGGTGAGATCCTCGGCCATCTTCTTCGTGAGCGTGGTGATGAGCACGCGCTCGCCCTTGGCCGCCCGCTCCTTGGCCTCGTCGATGATGTCGTCGATCTGGCTCGCGCTCGTGCGCACGACGATCTCGGGATCCAGCAGGCCCGTGGGACGGATGACCTGCTCCACCTGGGCCAGGCTCACCTTCTCCTCGTAGTCGCCCGGCGTGGCCGACACATAGACGAACTGCGGGATGCGCTCCTCGAACTCATCGAAGCGCAAAGGGCGGTTGTCCAGGCAGCTGGGCAGGCGGAAGCCGTGCTCGGCTAGGGTGATCTTGCGGGAGCGGTCGCCCTCGTGCATGCCGCGGATCTGCGGCACCGTGACATGGGACTCGTCGATGATGCAGAGGAAGTCCTTGGGGAAGTAGTCGATGAGCGTGTAGGGGGGCTCGCCCGGTGCCCGTCCGTCCAGATGGCGCGAATAGTTCTCGATGCCCGAGCAGAAGCCCATGGTCTCCAGCATCTCCAGATCGTAGTTCACGCGCATCTCCAGGCGCTGGGCCTCCAAGAGCTTGCCCTCCTCCTTGAACTGCTGCAGACGCTCGCGCAGCTCGTCCTGGATGGTGACCAGGGCCTTGTCCATCTTCGGCCGTGCCGTCACGTAGTGGGACGCCGGCCAGATGGGCAGCGCCTCGTAGGAGGCCAGCACCTCGCCGGTCACCTGGTCGATCTCGTCGATGGACTCGATCTCGTCGCCCCAGAACTCGATGCGCAGCGGATGGTCGGCGTAGGGCGGGAACACGTCGAGCGCATCGCCCCGCACGCGGAAGGTGCCGCGCTTCTGCTCGTAGTCGTTGCGGTCGTACTGGATGTCGATGAGCTCGTGGATGACCTGGTCGCGGTCCATCTCCTTCTCTTTGTCGACGAACACGGCCATGCCGGCGTAGTCCATGGGGCTGCCGATACCGTAGATGCACGAGACCGACGCCACCACGATGACATCGCGCCGCGAGAGCAGAGCCGAGGTGGCCGCATGGCGCAGCTTCTCCACCTCCTCGTTGATGGAGGCGTCCTTCTCGATGAAGGTGTCCGACGAGGGCACGTAGGCCTCGGGCTGGTAGTAGTC
>NZ_JBQIIT010000026.1:0-22614 GCF_056795635.1 Adlercreutzia sp.
ACGCCCGAGATCTCTCTCGGGCACTCCATCCTCAGTATCCGGTTGTCAAGGTTCCGCGGGCCTCGCCCGCCGCCGTCTCTCGCGAGCGGCGCAAGGAAGTATATTACGCTTTCGCGCCGTTCCCGTCAACTCGGTCACGAAATCTTTACAATTCCGTTCCCCCGTCCCCGGGAGTCGGGGTTCGCCCCGGCGCTGCCTCCCTGCTTCCGAAAAAGGCAACTTGTCCATAATACACGCCTCCTGGGAAAGCGCAAGGGGCAATTTCGACTTTTTTGGAAATTCCCTCTCCCGCGGGTCGGGAGGCAGGGAGGCGGACGGGGCAGCGGTGAGGCGTGGGCCGCGGTGATGGGGCCGGAGGCGTGCGCCGGAGCCGGCGGCGCAGACGGGGCCGGGAGCGCGGGGCGCGGGCGGGGCCGGGGGGTAGCGCCGGGGCGCGAGCCGCCGAGCGCGGGGCGGAAAAGGCCGGGAGCCCTCCTGGCGGAGGGCTCCCGGGGCGTCGTCTGGTCTGGGACGATCTTTCGCAACTACTTATGCAAGAAGCTACCTATATATAAGTAAGGATACGCGAGGCGCTCCTAATGCTCGCAGCGACGACGGGCGACGAAGGCCGTGGCCGCAGCGGCAGCGGCAACGACGAGAATTCCCGCAACGGGCACGAGGCTATCGCTGGTTTGGGGCAGACGGTCGGCGGAACCCGAGGCATCGCGAGAGCTGTCGCCGTCCACAACCCTAGTATCTTCCGGCTTGGAGGCAGGCTTGGTGCCAGCGTCCTGATCGGAGGGCTCGGGCTGCACGGCGATGCCGTTATCTTGGGCTGCGGAATCGTCAGATTCCCCATTGCCGGTGGCGCCGCTCACGCCGGCATTGCCGAGATTGTCATCGACCTCCGGGCGATCGGATTCCCCATTGCCGTTACCACCCTCAACGTTGTCGCCCTCGGGCTCGGAGGGAGCAGGCGGGGTCGGGGGCGTCGGCTCGGGGGTTCCAGCTTCGGGAGTATCGTCGGGCTCCGCGGCCGGCACCGGCGTGTAGAAGAGATTGAGCTCGTTGCTGGCAACTGCGCCGGCCACGACAACGCTTTCCTTGTCGGTGCCCACATAGGCCATATTGTCCACGGGGACGGCCAGAAGAGAAGAGTCGATTTCGGTGCCGAGAGGCTGGCTTTCGATCTCGTAGGTGCCCATGCGATCGAAGCGCGCGGCCTGGCCGTCGATCTCGCTTATCACCGTGTCGATGCCTGGGTCATCGGCGAAGGCATCGCCATCGCTGATGGAATAATAGTTCACCGTGCAAGGGCTCTTGGTGCGGAAATAGTTCAACTGCACCGTATTCTGCTCGGGATCGGCGCTGGCAACGGGGTTGGTCGCCCAACCATCGAAGAAAACATAATCGGGAATGTCCTGCACGTAGTCCCAGGGCTCGATCTCCTCACCTACGATTACGTCATCGTAGGTGTGGGAGCCCAGCAGGCGGAAGCCGGTGGGGTCGCTGAAGGAGGGGTCGTCATAGTGAACCATCTCGCAGTAGTACACCGTCACCGTAGTCTCGGCGGCCTCGGCACCGGAGGGCTGATCGACGGAAAGCTCGTTTGAGGCGGACTCCACCGAGGGAGTCGGGACGGAACTGGGGTCTTCGGCAGGGGCAGTCTCGGTTGCCGGGGAGGTTCCGTCGGCCCCATCGTCGATGGGCACGGAGGGCTCGTGGGCCGGCGGCTCTTCTTTCGAAGGAGCTGGCAGTTCTTCGGCAGGGGAGGAATTGCCGGCATCTACCTCTGATACAGGGGCATCATCAACGGGTTCCGCGAAAGCCTCAGCGGCCGGTTCCGCGAAGTCCGAAGTTTCGTCAATGGCGAAGGCCGCCAGAGGAGAGAGGGCGAGAGAGCCGGCGAGGAGGCCGGCGAGCAGAGCGCGACTCCACGGACGGCGCAGTCCGATGCTGTTCTTGTTCACGAATGGTACTCCGTTTCACGCAGGAGGCCGCCTCATCCCCCTTGGACAGCATCCCGCTTCTCGATGATGGTAAGTCTAGGAACTTACTGGATTTTGGGGATGCATGTTGTACCAAAGGGATGGGAGCGAGACAAGCCGCCTCCGTCAATAGAAGGTCGAAACCCCTGGTTTCCCACGGTTCTTTCACATTCGTTTCACCAGGTAGATAAACAAAAGTTGATTGCTCAGCTTTAGAGGAGAGCGTCCCGGCAGCCCATGGCGAAGCGCAGAAAATGAAGCCACGGGCGCAGTGCCGGAGCATCGACGGGCACCGGCAACAAGGAGCGCGGGTATAAGGGATCCAGAGCCGATGCGGACACGATAGGAGCCGCGGGCGAAGAGAGAGTCTAGGCAGGGTTATAGAGGGGCGGTAGCTCCATGATGGTAATGGCGTCGCCAGGCTTGCCCACCACGGCCATAGCGGAGCCCTTTTCCACGAGCCGATCATGGTGGCGCACGGCGCGATTCCATTCCACGGCATAGGCGGGATCGTCGCGATGATCGGGGGCGCCATAGCGCTCACGCAGGATATGGGCGAGGGCCTGGGAGGTCTTCACGGCGCCAGCGTAATTCAGATGATCGCCCCAGTCGCGCGTATCAGTTTCCCAGTCGATGGCCACGGCGTCGTCGCCGGTATTCAGGTCGATGAATTCGATGCCCAGTTCGTCGGCGACAGCCTGGGCGCCGTTGTGGCGGGAGGTGTACCAGCACTTGGTGCTCGGGGTGCTGACGATGACGAGCTCGCTGCCGGCGGCGCGGCACATGTCGCGCATCTCGGCCAGCACCGATTTGGTGAGCTCGGGCACTTCGGCCACGTTGTCGGTGGGCTCCATGTAGGCCGAATCGTCGGCGGGGCGAATGCCCCACTTCATGCGGAAGCCCTTCATATCGTCGACGTAATCGTTCTCCGTAGCACCGAAGAAGTCGCGCGGGGTGAGGGCCTTCCAGCGATCATGGCGCTCGAAGATGGGGAACAGATCCTTGATGGTACTCTTGAGCAGCTTGTTCTCGTCGAAAGGCTTGAACAGGGAGTTGCCCTCGATCATGACGACGCGGGGCTTCTGCACCTTGAGGGCGCGCTCCAGGAGCGTGCGGCTGTAGGTGAGGTTCTGGCCGCCGATGGCGCAGGTGTAGGTGGCGGCACCGCCGGCCTTCCAGATTTCCACGGGGGACACGGCGCTGTAGGTTTCAGAATCGCCGATAAACAGGGCGTCGAGGCTGTTTTCCGGTTCACCGAGGAAGCCATTGGCCGCCACATGGGCCGCGTGGACGCCGCCGACGTTGCCGTTGCTCTTGGGCTCGAAGACGCGGGAGGCGCCATAGAGAACGAGCAGGCCCACGAGCACAAACGCGACGCCCGTAAGCAGGCTCTTCCCGAGGGCCCGCACCCGGGCCACCCCGTGGAGCGGAGCCCCTTCGGGGGTAACGGGCTCGCCGGGATCGGTGGAGGCGGCGGCCGTATCCGGTGCGATGGCAGCCTGGGCTGCGGCGGCCTTGTCGGCGGCAGGAGCCGTATCGGCTTCCGGCATCGGCTCCGAGGCCAGTGCCGTGGCGGCGTCGGCGGCGGTGTCTTCCAATTTCGCTGTGGGCTTCTCTTCGTTCAACGGGATTCCTTTAGGCGTATGGGGTGCGTTATCGGACTAGAACTGGGCGTACATGGGATCGACCGGGGCATAGGCGGTGCCGTAGGCCCCGAAGATGATGACGGCCAGGAACAGGGCGTACCACAGGGCCCAGCGAGCGGGCAGGGGCCAGGCGGCCACACGCTCGGTGATGGACACCCCGCGTTCGCGGATGAGCCCCACCACCAGCATGAGGGCGACCCATGCTAGCACAAGGGCCAAGTCGTGGCCGTCCAGACCGATGCCCGCCGCACCAACTCCAAAAACGGACCCGTCCACCAGAGAGGCGCCGTTGAAATCGCAGACCATGGCGGCGAACATAGCGAGGCCCGCATCGAGCCCTTCGGCCCGGAAGAACAGCTCGCCCACGACGATGACGGCGAGGGTGCGGGCGATCTGGAACGCCCGGTATCCCGCCGACTCCCGACTGATGTGCAAGCGCTCGGCCACCTTCACGGCCGTCGGCTCGATGAGGCTGCCAGCCACGATGAGCACGAAGTAGTACAGGCCGAAGAAGATGTACTGGCTGCCGGCACCGTGCCACAGGCCGTTGCCGAACCAGACACAGAACAGGGCTGCCGACGAGGCCAACAGCGGGCCGTAGCGATTCCCGAAGCGCTTGCGCGCCTTGCTCGTGAGCTTCTTGAGCGGCTTCGACAGCGACACCGGGTAGTAAATGTAGTCGCGCAGCCACGTGCCCAGGGTGATGTGCCAGCGCTGCCAGAAGCCGGCGGCCGTGCGGGAGAAGAAGGGCTGGCGGAAGTTCTCGGGCAGGGAGACGCCGAAGATGCGGCCCATGCCGAGGGCCACGTCCATGGTGCCGGAGAAATCGCAGTACAGCTGCACCGTGTAGAGCACCGCGCCGAGGGCGATGATGCCGCCGTCGTAGGCGGTGTAGTCGGCGAAGACCGGCTTGACGAAGGCATTCAGCCGGTCGGCGACGATCATCTTCTTCCCCAGGCCCCACAGCATGCGCAGGGTACCGGCATAGAGATTCGCCCGCGTGACGGGGTGACCCGCCATGAGCTGATCGGCCGTTTGGCCGTAGCGGCTGATGGGGCCTTCCATGATCTGGGGGAAGAACCCGAGAAAAAGGGCCACGCGGCCGAGGTTGCGGTCGGGGGCCACGGTGCCGCGGTACACGTCGATGAGATAGGAGCCGGCCATGAGGGTGTAGAACGAGATGCCAATGGGAGCAGCCCACACCGGCAGCTCTGTGTTCAGGGTGATGCCCACCAGGCCGAGGGCCCCGTCGATGACCGACGCGAAGAAATGCAGGTACTTGAAGGCCGCCAGAAGGCCGAAGTTCGCCAGCAGGCCCGCGGCCATGACGAGCTTCATCTTGCGGGCGAAGCGAGTGCGAATCTCGCGCTTGCCCGATTTCGCCGCCTTCACGGCGCTATCGCGCTGGCGGATGAGGGCACCGAGCCCCAGGCCTGTACCGTAGATGGCCAGGGTTGACACCCACAGCGCCAGGATGAGCTCGCGGGAGAGCCAGAAGAAGAACAGGTAGCTGGCCACGAGCAGGACAACCCAACGGGCGCGGCGGGGCGTGATGGCGTACACGGCCACGGCGGCCGGGAGGAACGCCGCCAGGAATATGAAGGAGAAGTATGAGGTCATGGGTCTTTCGGGGTCGGGCCGGGCACGGAAACCACAGGGCGGCGCAGCGAGGAGCGCTCGCTCCCCGGCTGCGCCCGCCGGCTGGAGGGCGCAGACCCTTCCAACCGGCGAGGGACAATGGCTAGTCGAGCTGGTCTTCCACCAGGCGCTTCACCATGGCGGTCAGGCCGTCCGCGGAGTTGAAGTTCTCCACCACCACCTCCACGGCGGGAATGGTGATGTCGAAGGCATCCTCCAGCTCGGCCACGAGGGCCACAATGGTGAGGGAGTCCAGGACGCGATCGTCCACGAGGGTGGTGCAGCCCTCGAAGTCGGCACCAGGGGCCAGCTCGTCCAGAATCTCCAAAATAGTCTCGCGCTCTTCCATGTTCCTATCCTTTCCTTGGGGGCTTCTATGCTCGGGCGGCGGGGCGGCTCGGCAATATGCCGGCCGGGCCCCTGCCGCGGGGCTTCCTTTAGGGCATTGACGGCGTATTCAGGGGGTCGGTGCGCAAAGGCTCGCGCACCAGGGTCAGGTTTCCGGACGCATCGGCGAAGGCCACGGCCGGCAGATCGCGGGACAGCAGCAGCGACACGCCCTCGGTCATGCAGTAGGCGCCGGCCTTGTCGAAGGCGAACAGCGTGCCCACGTCCAGGCCGGCCACGGCCATGGCCTTCATGAGGATGTCGTTGGTAGTGCACAGCGATCCGCAGAGCGTCCACTCCTCCACGGGCGCGTCCTTGGGGGCGGCCAGCTGGCGGCAGGGCCACGCCTTCAGGCCGAGCCCGCCGCCGTAGTAGGTGATATGGTGGATGCCGCCGTCCACAATGGCGTAGTTCACGCCCTGGTTCGTCTTCGCATCCACCACGCGGGTGAGGTAGGTGCCGCACCAGGCCGTGAGGCCACGGCCGATTTCCAGGGTGAGGGGCCCATCGAAGGCCATGGCGTCCAGCAGGGAGCCGAGGCCCTCCAGGTGCTCCCGCACGGCAGCGGGATCTTCTTCGGAGAAGTAGTCGGCCGGCAGGCCGGGGCCGTACTCGAATTCGCGCACGGCAAAGCCGTAGTCGGCGGCCAAGGCGGCAATGAGCTCGTCGGCCTTGGCCAGCTCGCGCTGGACCCGGCGCAGGGAGGTCTTCTGGGTGCCGGAGAACTGCTGGATGCCCCAGATATCCACCGCCGGATCGGTACCGTGCTCGGCGATGATGGCGCGGATGTCGGTCTCGTCCATGCCGAACTGGCTGCCGCAGGTGAGGCGCAGCAGCAGGGGCAGGGGCCGATCGTACTCGCGGGCCAGGGCCAGCAGCAGGTCGAACTGGCGGCGCGATTCCACGGTGTAGCGGTGCACCGCGGCGCCGGCATCCAGCAGGCCGCGGATGAGGGCCTCGTCCTTGGCCACGCCGGACAGGACGATCTCGGCCGGATCGACGCCGACGTTCTGGCAGATGCGCAGCTCGCCGGGGGAGCACACCTCGAAGCGATGCACGTAGGGGCTGATGAGGGGAATGGCCAAGGGGTTCGCCTTCACGGCGAAGCAGAGGGTCACCCGCTGGGGCAGGGCCTCTTCCAGCAGCGCCACGCGGTCGCGCAGAGCCGCCTCGTCGAAGACGTACAGCGGCGTGCCGAAGGTGTCGGCGGCGGCTATGAGGTTCTCGTCGTTCATCGTTCTCCTTCGTTGCGGGCGGCGCGGGTACGGGCGCGGCGGGCGCGGGCGGCGGCGCGGCTCTGCTCCAGGAGAGCCGCCCGATCCACCTTCCCGTTCTTGGTGAGGGGCATGGATTCCACCGCGACGATCTGGGTGGGAATCATGAAGGGCGGCAGCTTCTCGTGGGCCTCGGCCCGCACGGCAGCCGCCTCCGCCGTACCCTCGTAGAAGGCGATGAGGCGCTTGCGCTCCTTGTCGTAGACGCAACGGCAGCGCTGGACGCCCTGGACACCCTCGATGGCGGCATCCACTTCCTCCAGTTCCACCCGATGGCCCTGGTGCTTGATCTGGTTGTCCTTGCGGCCGCGGTAGAACAGCTCGCCAGCCTCGTTGAAGGCGGCCAGGTCGCCGGTGCGGTACACCCGGTCGGGGAAGCGGTTGTGCAGGGGGTTCTGGGTGAAGGAGAGCAGCGTGCGCTCGGGATCGCCCACATAGCCGAGGGCGAGAGACACGCCGCGCACCATGAGCTCTCCCACCGCGCCGGGCTCAGTGACCGTGCGGCCCTCGCCATCGACCAGCAGCACCTCGCGGTTGGGGAAGGCAACCCCCAGCGGGATGCCCTCGCCGTAATCGCGGTCGCGCTCGATGACGTGATAGAGGCAGTTGCAGGTGACCTCGGTGGGCCCGTAGAGATTGGCGAAACTGGCCTCGGGCAGGTGCTCCATCCAGGTGCGCAAGTGCTCAGTGGGCATAACCTCGCCGCTGAACAGGACCCGGCGCACGGCCGAGAGGGTCTTGCCGTCCAGCCCGTGGAGGCTCGTGATGAGGCACAGGGCCGCCACGGCCCAGGTCATCACCGTGACCCGCTGCTCTTCCAAGTAGTCCACGAGGGCCGCCGGCTGCGAGAACAGGGGCCGCGGCACCACCACGAGGGTGCACCCGCTGGCCAAGGCGCCGTAGATATCCTTCACCGATACGTCGAAATCGAAGGGGGCCTGATTGGCGATGCGGTCGTCGCCGCGGAAGCCGAACAGGCGGATAAAGTCGCCGATGAAGTCGGTAATGGCCCGATGGCTCACAGCGACACCCTTGGGCGTGCCCGTGGAGCCGGAGGTGAACAGCACGTAGGCCGGGTCGGAATCGGTGAGCCCGCGGCGGCTGGCCACGAGGGCGGCCTCGTCGAGAGGAGCCTCCAGCACATCGGCGGCGGCCAGCAGCTCTCCCTCGGCGGGCAGCGCAGCTGCGGCGGCGGGTGCACGATTGCCATCGGCCACAATGAGGGGATTGCCCAGGGCCGCAGCAATGCGGGCCAGACGGTCGGCCGGTACCTGGGGGTCTACGGGCACGTAGAACCCACCGGCGTAGAGGGCGCCGAACATGACGCTGAGGGCATCGATGCCCTTCTCCATGTAGACGACCACGGCCCGATGATTGGCCTCGTGAGCCGCCAGAGCGCTGCCGGCCCGCTGGGCCCGATGGCGCAGCACCTCGTAGGTGCAGCTGCCGTGCTCGTCGATGACGGCGAGGCGATCGGGGAAACGGGCGGCATCGTCTTCCAAGTATGAGAGCACGCTCCGGCGCAGGGGCATGGGGCTTCCTTCCATAGGGGCCAGTCTTTTCATTCTAGGCGAACGCGCCCCTTAAGTTGTAAAGATTCCCCCATGAAATTCTTAAGATTTTGCCAACGGCGTGATAATTGGCTGCTTTTACGTCAGAAATCGCACCAATGGCGGCGCGCGAGCCGGGGCCGGGGCGCGGCTGGCACCGCCGCTTCCGCCCGCCTCCACCCGTCGGGCTCCCCCTTCCCCACTTCTAGCCCGCCTCTGCCCGTCGGCCCTTCCCTTCCCCACTTCTAGTCTGCTTCTGCCCGGCGGTCTCCTCCCCTTCCCCACTTCTCCACTTCTCGCTTCCCCGCTTCTCTGCACTAGTGCGAAAAAGCGGACGACCGACGTGCCGCGAAATGCTGAGAGAGAGTATCATAGTTGCAGCAACATATTCGCGGACGCGGCCGTTCGTTCCGCGCCCTGGCCCGAAGGGGGTTCCCATGCAGATTATCGAAGATAGGGTGTACGCCTTCTCCAAGGACAACGCGCCCTGCTATACCGCCCAGCCCGGCGAGGTCATGGTATTCAAGAGCCTCGACTGCTTTTCGGGACGGCTCACCGATGAGACCGTCACCATGCGCGACATGGACTTCTCCTACAACATCACCAACCCCGCCGCCGGCCCCGTGTACGTGGAAGGCGCCGAGGTGGGCGACGTGCTCGTGGTGGATATTTACGACATCCAGGTGGCCGACGAGGGAACCATTGCCACCGACGACCACTGCGGCCCGCTGTTCGAGGGCACCGAGTACCGCACGAAGAAGATCAAGATCGAGGACGGCATGGCCGACTTCAACGGCGTGCGCTTCCCCATCAACCCCATGATCGGCGTGATCGGCACCGCCCCGGCCGAGGGCGCGCCGGCCGACGGCTTCGTGGGCAACTACGGCGGCAACATGGACAACAAGCTCATCACCAAGGGCACCCGCCTGTACTTCCCCGTGCGCGTGCCGGGCGCCCTGCTGCAGATGGGCGACGTGCACGCCACCATGGGCGACGCCGAGTTGTGCGGCACCGGCATCGAGATTGCCGCCGAGATCACCGTGCGCGTGTCCGTGCTGAAGAACTTCGAGCTAAACTGGCCCGTGCTGGAGACCTTCGGCCCGGCCGGCCGCTGGTACGTGAACGCGAGCGCCCAGGAGTACAACGAGGCCCTCGTGTGCGCCTCCAAGGAGATGCAGCGGCTGCTCATGGCCATTACCGGTTGGGATGCCATCGACACTTATATGTACATGTCGGTGCAGTCCGACGTGGAGATCAGCCAGGGTTGCAAGCCCTGCGAGGTGCAGCTGTCCCTGCGCATCGGCACGCCGAAGCTGCCGCAGTTCCCGCCGCTGGTGGGCTAGGGAGCAGGTTCCCGTTTCGTTCTTGTGCTCAAAAGATGCGCGGGATGGTAAGCTATCGCCGCGCTTCGAGCGCACTGGGGAAATCGGGCGACCCCTGCCTGGGAGAACGTAGGGGCCGCCCGGTTGATAGAAGAGAAGGATCTGGAAGGGAAGGAAAGGAGACTCTATGTCGAAACCCATCCAAACGCCGGGCTCGACGGACAACTCGTCCCTTGAGCAGTTCGGCTACAAGCAGGAGCTGCGCCGCGGCATGGGCCTGTGGGACGTCGTGCTCTACGGCGTGCTGTTCATGGTCATCATCGCCCCGCATTCCATCTGGGGCCTCGTCCAGCAGGACGCCCTGGGCATGTCCACCCTCGTGTACATCGTGGGCTTCATCGCCATCTTCTTCACGGCGCTGAGCTACGTGCGCATGAGCAACAAGTTCCCCATCGCCGGTTCGGTGTACTCCTACGTGCAGCGCGGCATCAACCCCCACGTGGGCTTCATTTCCGGCTGGCTCATCCTGCTGGACTACTGCATCACCCCGGCGCTGCTGTACGTCATGGTGGCCAACTGGGGCACTATGCTCGTGCCGGGCAGCCCCTGGTACCTGTGGGTCATCGTGTTCGTGGCCTTCAACACCTTCGTGAACATCCGCGGCATCTCCATGACCCGCGGCATCGACTTCGTCATCTTCGCCATTGAGATTCTGGCCGTTATCGCGTTCATCGCCCTCGGCACGAACTTCATCATGGGAGGCGGCGGTGCCGGCGAGTTCAACGCCGATCCGCTGTGGCAGCCCGGCAAGGTTGACGCACACTTCCTGGCCGCCGGCATCTCCATCGCGGCCCTGAACTTCCTCGGCTTTGACGGCATCTCCACCCTGGCCGAGGAGACCAACGAGCCCCAGAAGAACATCGGCCGCGGCATCCTGATCGCGCTCGGCCTCATCATCGTGTGCTTCGTGGCTCAGACCTACATCGCCTCCCTCGTGCAGCCCGATTGGCAGAGCTGGAGCCCCGAGCACGCCGAGAACGCCTGGTTCTACGGCTGCCAGATGATCGGCGGCGACCTGTTCATGAACATCATGCTCATCATCAACATCGTGGCCATCGGCATCGCCAACATCATGAACGCCCAGCTGGCCGCCTCGCGCCTGCTGTACTCCATGGGCCGCGACGCCGTCATCCCGCGCATCTTCGGCAAGGTGCACCCCAAGTACCAGACCCCCTGGGTGGGCGCGCTGTTCATCGGTGCGGTGGCCATGGTTCTGTCCCTGGTGCTCACCATGGCCGACCTGGCTACCCTGGTGAACTTCGGCGCCCTGGCCTCGTTCATCATGCTGAACTTCGCCGTGTTCTGGTACTTCTTCATCAAGGAGGGGAAGCGCTGCACGGTGGGCGACTACGTGAAGTACCTCATCTGCCCCTGGCTCGGCATCCTCATCCTGGGTTACGTGTTCACCGGCTTCGACATGATGACCTACATCATGGGCGTGACCTGGTTCGTCATCGGCTTCATCATCTGCGCCGTGAAGTCGAAGGGCTTCAAGGAAGTACCCGAGGCCTTCAAGAACCTGGACGTGTAGGCGCCCGATCACGCACCTTCCCCAGTGCCCCAGAGCCCTCGGCCTGTGTCGGGGGCTCTTCTTGTATACTGTGCACCGGACACGGGTCGCCCAATCGTGATTTTTGTCTTCCAGGTTTGATCAGGGAATTTGCTTTATTTTCCCTGATCAGAGCCTTGTATTTCCAAGCGACAAAAATCACGATTGGGCGAGGTCGGCGACAGTCGGATTGGTGACACTCAACGCGAAAAGGGAGGCTCTCTGTGAAGATTGGATTTATCGGGCTGGGGAATATGGCCACGGCCATCATCGGCGGCCTGCTGCGCGAGGGTACGGTACTCGCCGACGGAACAGCAGTGACGGCGGCCGACCTGATCGGCTCGGCCAAAACCGAGGCCACGCGCCAGGCGAAGGCGGACCAGTTCGCCATGGCCGTGACGGAGAGCAATCGCGAGGTGGCCGAGGCGGCCGACGTGCTCGTGCTGGCCGTGAAGCCGGTGTTCTTCCCCGCGGTGATCGCCGAGGTCCGCGACGTGGTGGATGAGCGCACCCTGGTGATTTCCATTGCGGCGGGACTCAGCTTGGAGCGCATTGCCGCCCTGTTCGGGCGCGACGAGAACGCCCTGCGGCTCATCCGCTGCATGCCGAACACCCCGGCTCTCGTGAACGCCGGCTGCACCGCCGTGTGCCTGGGATCGGGAGCCACGGCCGCCGACGAGGCCACGTGCCTGAGCCTCGTGGAGAGCTTCGGCCGGGCCGTGGTGATTCCCGAGCGACTGATGGATGCCGCGAGCGCCGTGGCCGGGTCGTCGCCGGCCTTCGTGTTCATGTTCATCGAGGCCCTGGCCGACGGGGCCGTGGAAGCCGGTATGCCCCGGGCCCAGGCCTACGAGTTCGCAGCCGCAGCCGTGGCGGGCTCGGCCCAGCTCGTGCTGGAAACAGGCCGACACCCCGGCGATCTGAAGGACATGGTGTGCTCCCCCGGCGGCACCACCATCGAGGGTGTGAAGGCCCTGGAACAGCGGGGCTTCCGCGCAGCCGCCATGGAAGCTGTGGAAGCCTGCGTCGCCAAGGCAAAGGCGCTGTAGACGACCTGTAGGCGTGCCCCGTGGCGCGTGGAAGCCGGCACGGCGGCACAAACGCCCCCGGCTGGCCATTTCACCCCCTCGGTTGCTCCTACGGTTTGGCTACCCTTCCCAGGACCGGGGCCGAGGCGCGCTATGATGGCTCCACCGTTTTCGACCCCTTTAGAAAGGCGGATCCCATGAAGCAATCGAAGAAGCTGGCCGTGGTGATAGCCGGCGTGATGACCCTGGGGCTCGTGGCCCTGGCCGGCTGCGCGGTGCAGGGCGGCACAAACGATCAGGCTCCCGCAGCCAAAGACGCCGCTCAGCCCGACAATCGCACACCGGATGGCCAGGTGGTGAGCACGGCCATGGTGGCCTACGCCAACGGCGACGAGGTGATGTTCGTCGACCAGGAGACCCAGACCCCCTACATTCCCACCAACCTGGACGCGGCCACCATCGTTTACGACGGCCAAGATATCGATGAGGACGACCTGATCGCTGGCAACATCGTACAGGTCACGGGCAACGGCATCATGCTGGAGAGCTACCCGGGCCAGTACCCCGGCATCACGAAGGTGGAAGTCGTGGAGCAGGGCAACCCGGCCGATGCCGAGCAGTACGCCGCCATCGTGGACACGGTGTTCGCTGCGCCCGATCAGAGCCAGGTGCCCGCGGGCAACCTCGAGTACAAGACCGCCGACGCCCAGGTAGCCGTTATGCTGAACCCGCTGGCCTATGAATGGGAATGGGTGCAGCAGGACGGCACCGACGACGAGGCTGAGGTGAGCGGCGAGGCTTTCAATGCCGACGGCACCCTGGCCGAAACCGTGGCCGATGCCCGCATTGCCGGGGCCGCCGATGCCTTCGCCGCCTTCTCGGTGAACCCCACGTCAGTGGAGATCGAGCGCCGGCCCCTGACGGCCACCGACGCTCCCGCCGTCAACCCCACCGGGCAAGACGAGGACGTAGCCTGCACGCTCGGCGAAGATGGGGCCGTGGCCTTCTCCATGGAGCCCGGCTTCCTCTACGAGCTGAAGGCCACCTTCCCCCAGGGCGAGGCCGAGTACGCCTTCTACACGGTGAGCTAGTTCCCTCAATCCCATCGTTCAATGCCGCAAAGCCCCTCCTCTTGGCTTTCCGAGAGGAGGGGCTTCTTGGTGGAGCGGGGGCGACCATCGTCGGGGCAGAGGCAAGGCCGTGGCCCTTGCCCTACGAGGCGGCCTGGCGGCTTCCCTAACTCAAATGACGGAGGGCGGCCTGGCTCTTGCCGGCGCGCTTGGCTACGTAGAGGGCCTCGTCGGCCACCTGGTACAGGTCATCGAAGGTGACGGGATAGCGCGTGCAGGCCACGGCGCCAATGGTGATGGAAGGGTGCAGATCGGCAGGCATATCGGCCGGGCGCCCTCCCTGGGCGTAGATGCCGCCGGAAAGCTGGGTGAGCACGCGATCGAGGGCCGCCCCGGGCCCGAGACCACCGGCGAAGATGGCGAACTCGTCGCCGCCGAGGCGCGCTACCACGTCGTCCTTGCGCATGTGACGGCTGAGAAAGGCGGCGATCTCCCGGAGCACGCGGTCGCCCTCGGGGTGGCCGAAGCCATCGTTCACCTGCTTGAAGTTGTCCACGTCCACCAAGAACAGACTGCAACCGGCGCGGCACTCATCGGTGGCGAGGGCCTGCTCGATGCGGGCCATGGCCGCCTCGCGGTTGAACACCCCCGTCAAACCGTCCAGCTCGGCCTTCTTCCGCAGGCTCGCCTCGCGCATGACCATCTCGTGGGTATCCAGCAAGCGTCCCACGTGGCGCACGGGGCAGCCGGCCTCGTTGAACAGCACGAAGGACTGATAGCGGCACCAGATGGGATCGCCCTCCACGTTGGGCAGCGAGGTTTCCATATCGATGAAGTCTCCCCGTTCCACCACGGCGCGGATGGGCTCGATATCGTGCACCTCCAAATCGATGGAGCATTCCTTGTCGCAGCGCTTCCTCAGAATGAGGTCGTCGGACTGGGGCTCGCGACCGAAACGAGCGTCGAAGTCGCCGAACACCTCGCCTACCTGCCCTTGGCAGTCGATATCGAAAATGACGTCGCGGGAGAGCACCGTGAGAATTTCCACGCGGTCGTTGGCCCGTTCCAACTGCTGCTGGTAGCTCATCTTCTCAGTGATGTCGATGATGGTGACGTAGAACCATGCCGTGCCGTCGTCGTCCACCACATAGCGGCCGCGGTCGTCCACCCAGCGCACCTCGCCATCGGGACGGTTCAGGCGGTAGGCCACCGCATCGGTGTCGCCTACGGAAATCTGCTCGGCAATTTCAGCCGCCACACGCTCGCGATCGTCGGGATGCACCATACCCAGAAACGTATTGCCCGTGATGGCGCGGAACTCCTCGTAGGAGGCGCACCCGAACATGGTCAGCACGTCGCGGCTCACATAGTCGATGATGCCGCCGTCGTCATCGGCGCGGTAGCGGAACAGGCCGCCGGGAATGCGATCGAGGAATTCTTGGGACACCTCGTCTTCGATGACGCATCCATCGTGAGAGCCGAGCTTGCCCTCCGTGACCCGATGAAACACTGTCATGACAGCCTCCCCACCTCGCGGCGGGGCGCGGGCGGCCCCGCGGCAGCCCGCGCCCCTTCCTTCTCTTTCCCCGATCATAGCATCGGGGGACCCATTCGTTATCGGCATTCCGTCAAACACCCTGTAGCTGGGGCAACTCGTCTGTAAACGAACGGCTACAACTCCACGGCCGCACTGGCTGCCGTCCTAGCGCCAGCCTATGGTGAGGGCGGCGGTGCCGTTGTCGGCGGAAGCTATGTCCCAGCGAATGGCCGTGGTGGCTTCTAGAAGCGCCTGGTCGTGGGAAACGAGCAGCAGAGCACCGGGGAAGGCGGTCAACAGCCGCTCCAGGGCTTCGACGGAATGGAGATCGAGATAGTTGGAAGGCTCGTCCATGATGATGAGCTCGGGGCCATCGAGGATGCCCAGGCCGAGCATGAGCTTGCGCATCTCGCCGGGGCTCGTCTCGCCTCCTTCCACGAGGCGATCGGGGTCGGAATTGAGGGCCGCCGCTACGGCCAGCACGCGCCCGCGGCTGCGAGAATCGAGAGCGGCGAGGCGATCCAGGGCCCGTTGGCGATCGGCCGCCGTGGGCTCCTGGGGAATGACCAGCGTGCGCACCGCAGGGTCGAGCCGCTCCACAATGGCGGCCACCAGGGTGCTCTTGCCCGCGCCATTGGGGCCCGTAAGGGCAATGTGATCGGTGTGCCCAATTGTGAGGGGCGGCGTGAGCAGGGTGCGATCGCCCAGGGGCAGAGTCAGCTCTGGCTGGCGGTGGAGCACCTTGCGGGGGCTCGGCTCAGCGCGCATCCACAGGTCTCCGTCGTAGCGCTTCTCCACCCGCACCGAAGCCAAGGTCTCCTCGGCTCGGGCAAGGCGACTGTCCATACGGGCGCTCAGCTTGCCGGCCACGCCGTCCTTCCCCGTGTAGATGGCCAGCTTGACGCGGCCCTTCCCGTCGTGATCCTTGGGATCCATCCCCCGGCAGCTGCGCATGCCGGCCGAGCGCGAGGCCTCCTCGCGGCGCCGCTGGGCCTCGCTCGCGATGCGCTTGCGCTCCCGCTTCGCCTGCTCGCGATCGTGGAGGGCCGTCGAGCGCTCGCGATCGGCCTGGTCGCGGCCTTGGCTGTAGCCGCCCGGCCGCGCCGTCACCTTCCCTGCGGCCATGAACAGGCACTGGGAGCACAAAGCATCGAGCAGGGCACGGTCGTGGGAGATGAGCAGGCCGATGCCCCTGAAGCGGGCCAGGGCTTCGGTAAGAGCTGCGCGCGTGGGACCGTCCACATGGTTCGTCGGCTCGTCCATGACGAGCACGTCGGGGCGCTGCCACAGCACGCAGGCCACTTGCAGCCGCTTCTGCTGGCCGCTGGAAAGGGTGTCGTAGCGCCAGGGCCAGTCGTCTTCCACGCCCAAAGCGCGGCGCAGGGCCACGGCATCGCGGTCGTAGGCGGCGGCGAAGTCGTAGAGGGCCTCGGGCTCAGCGCTGGCATCCTGCTCGCAGTACACGCTGAACAGGCGCGGGACCACGCCGCCGCTATCGGGGGTTATGAGCCCGCAGGCTATACGGGCGAGGGTCGATTTCCCGCATCCGTTGTCGCCCACAAGGCCGGTCCAACCCGCGGGCAGCGTGGCCGACAGGTCGGCGAGCACGGGCTCGACGCACGAGGGATAGGTATAGGTGAGATGTTGCAGGGTCAGTGGCATGGGAACCTCCTTTGCGGAGGCCATGCGCCGGCGCGCAGGGAAGAACAAGCTAACGATGCGGCACCCGCGAGCATGGCCGATGGTCATACCGATATGGGGCGCCCAAAAGGGCATCGTTAGTTCTTCATGCACCGATTCCTTTCTCGGGCCGGCGCTTGCCAAAGGCTCCAGCGAAACAGTGCTGTCCATTGTGGCAGCCGGTCAGAGCTTTGTCAAGCCCGGCGCGTGCGGTTCGGGCGGCGCGGCACTGGTATACTGGGGCAGTCCATGGCGAAGGAGGATACATGCGCTACCTGATTGCGTCCGATATTCACGGGGCGCTGCCCGCAGCCGAGGCCCTTATGGAACGCTTCCGCGAAGAAGGGGCCGACCGCTTGCTGCTGCTGGGCGACCTGCTGTACCACGGCCCGCGCAACCCCCTGCCTGTCGGCTATGCCCCGGCAGAGGTGGCCCGACTGCTGAACCGCTACGCCGACCGCATCACCGCCGTGCGCGGCAACTGCGATGCGGAAGTAGACCAGATGGTGCTGGACTTCCCCTGCCTGGGCGACTACACCCTGGTAGTGGATGAGGGCACAACCCTGCTGATCACCCACGGTCACCTGAATCTGGGCACAGTTGCGGCCGGATTGCCAGCCGGTTCCTTCGTCTTCTCGGGTCATAGCCACGTGAAGGGCGTTGGCCCCCAAGCAGCGCCGGCATTTGCGCGGGATGCTGCGACAACCACCGACGGGAAGGGCGACAACACGATGCCCGCCGGCGGGGCGGGAGCGGAAGGCACGGGCAGCGAAGCGCTGGCTGGAGCCGCCCCCGTCACTTTCGTCAACCCCGGCAGCATCGGCCACCCTAAGGACGGTTCCGCCAGCTACGCGATCTACGAGCACGGCACTGTGGAACTGCGTCGGCTCTAAACCGGAGGTTGGCGGAGAGGCCGCCGCTGTTCGGCACCTCTTTCACGGGGCCCATCCGGGAAGCTGCCTGAATGCACAAAAAGACCCCCATGACTGGGGGTCTTCTTAATTATGGTGGTCGGAGGGGGACTTGAACCCTCGACACACGGATTTTCAGTCCGTTGCTCTACCAACTGAGCTACCCGACCATAGGCGTAAGAACTAAGTTCCTGACGCGTCCGTTTATTCTAACGGGAGTGCGCCGGCTTTGCAAGAACTTTTTTACACCACAAAGGCGATCAGCGTGCCGACGGCCATAAAGGGGCCGAACGGCATAGTGGCCTGCAACCCGCGAGCGGCATCGCTGCCACCCTCTTCCGCGGGGCGATATTTGGCCACAAGGGCACGCGCGGCCACGAACACCAAACTCAGAGCACAGGCCGCGAGCAGGCAAATAAGGCCGCGCTCCCATCCGAGGAACAATCCCAGAACGGCCATGAGCTTGATATCCCCGCCACCGAACGATTCCCGATGGGTTATGCCCTCGTACAGGGCCGCCATCACCAGCAGGCCGCCGCCCAGCACCACTGCACCCAGGATGCCGCCAGCCAGCGACTCGCCGACGATCTCCAACCCCGGGGGCACGGTCACCGTGGGTGCAGGGGAAATGAACTCCGTTGCGAACCCCAGCCCCATATATTGCCCGGCAAACCCGAGCACCACGCGCCACAGAAGCCACAGGGCGCCCAGGGCGAGCACCAAGACGTTGGGAATGCGCCGCTCGCGCACATCCACTACCGACACAACGGCGAGCAGCACCAGCACCAAGGCGTAGGCAACCAGGGTGACAACGGAAACGTAGGTCATGGTCGCACAAGCCTAGGACGTAGCAGCCCGGGTCGCATCGAGCACCGCCGTATCTGCGGCCACTTCCTCAGCGGCACAATTCGCAACGCACGACCCCTTCGACCCGTCGCCGAAGATCAGCTCGCGCTCCTCGCCCGTCAGAGCGGCGCGAGCCTGGTCGCGCAGGTTGTTCACGCCGATGAAGAACTGGCGCATCATGACCACCACGAGGTAGCGGCCCTTGGGCGTCAGCGCCAGCTCGTCGGAGTTGTCGGTGGCAAAGGCGCCGCAGGCCCGCATGAAGGCCATCTCGGCCGGCAAGCCGCGCTCCACCGTGGTGCCGAAATCGCGATAGAACTGGCGCTTGTCCAGATGCAGGCCGAACAGCTGCATCATGAACCGGTAGCGCATGCGGTCGCGCAGGCTGAACGTGGTCTTGCCCATCATGGACATGCGGCCGCCCTCGATGGCGGCGTTGTACTCGCGCACCGAGAACGTGTTCACGTACAGGTTCTTCCCCAGATACGTGATGCCGCCGCTGCCGATAGCCGGGTACTCCTCGTAGTCCACCACATACTCGTCGATCATGGCGTTCTCGCCGACCGCGCCGGTATCGCGGCGGTTGAACGTCCAAGCACTACCCAGCTCGAACAGACCGGGACCGCCGTTGGGCAAGTCGCCCAGCAGCAGATCGCAGATGATCTCGTAGAACCGCTGCTCACGGTTGTAATCCACGGGGCCCACGGTGGCGGCGAGAGACCGCTGCACCGACGGCGAGGCCATAAGCGGGTAGAACGTGGTCTGGCTCGCGCCCGAGGCCACTACCATCTCGATATCGCGGATGAGCGTGTCCTCGGTCTGGGCCGGGAAGTTGAAGATCATGTCGGCATTCATGGAGGTGAAATAGGGAGACGCCTCGCCGATGCGCTCGAGAATCTCCTGGCCGCAGCCGTATTTCTCATAGCGGTCCATCTGGCGCAGCAGGTCGTCGTCGAAGGACTGCACCCCCACCGACAGCCGCTGCACGCGCCCCTTCAACTTCTCCAAGTAGGAGGGGATAAGATGGTTCGGGTTCGTCTCGCTCGACACTTCCCGAATAGAGAACAGATCACGGGCCTGGTCGATGGTCTCGCACAGCTCGTCGATCATGATAGTGGGCGTGCCGCCGCCGATGTAGACCGAATCGAAGTCGTAGCCGAGCTCCTTCAGCATGCGCATCTCCTTGCGCATGTTCTCGAAGTAGGGCTTCGCCCGATCCTCCCGGAAGGGGAAACGGTTGAAGGAGCAGTAGGGGCAGAGCCGCTCGCAAAACGGCACGTGCATGTACAGCATATAGGCCTGGCCCGGCACCGGGGCGGGCATGCGCTCCTCGGTGCAGGGGGTCAGCTTCAGGTAGTTGGCCGTGCAGGCCGCCACCACTTTCGACAGCAGTCGTTCTGAGAGCATGTTCTATTTCCTCCTACGTACAGGTTTGCCTAAGGAAGTCAGCGAGATTCCGGCCGAAACCGCAGCGTCGGCCCATCCATCCGTTCGTTCGTCAGAGCGAACGGAACATAGTTACTCCCAAGCGCTGCGGCCCTGAAGGGCCTTCTTTCCGATATCGTGGCGGAACTGCTTGCCCTCGAAGTTGATGAGATCGCAGGCCTCGTAGGCGCGCTCGCGGGCCTCTTCGAAGGTAGCGCCCGTGGCCACCACGTTCAGCACGCGGCCGCCGTTGGTGAGCAGCTCGCCGTCGAAGTTGCGGCGGGTACCGGCGTGGAACACGGTCACGCCGTCCAGATCCTCGGCCTCCTCGATGCCGAGGATGACCTTCCCCTTCTCGTAGGAGCCGGGGTAGCCCTCGCTCGCAAGCACCACCGAGACGGCCCAATCGTCGGACCACTCCAGGGCAATGTCCTCGGGACGACCCTCGGCCACGGCCAGCATCACGTCCACCAGATCGCTTTCCAAGCGCGGCAGGACCACCTGGGTCTCCGGGTCGCCGAAGCGCACGTTGAACTCCACGATCTTCGGGCCCTCCGGGGTCAGCATGAAGCCGCCGTACAGGGTGCCGCGGTAATCGGCGGCGAAGGGCTCGCGCGCCGTGGCGGCGGCGGCCTCCTCCATGATGGCCACCATGGCGGCCATTTCCTCATCGGTCACAATGGGCACCGGCGAGTACACGCCCATGCCGCCGGTATTGGGGCCCAGGTCGCCGTCGTAGGCGCGCTTGTGATCCTGGGCCGGGGCCATGGGGAAGGACTTGCCGCCGGTGACGAAGCAAAGCAGCGAGCACTCGGGGCCGGTCATGCACTCCTCGATGACCACTGTGGAGCCGGCATCGCCGAAGGCGCCGTCGAAGCACGCGCGCACGGCGTTCTCGGCATCTTCCAAGGTTTCCGCCACCACAACGCCCTTACCGGCGGCCAGGCCGTCGGCCTTGATGACGATAGGGGCACCCTGCTCTCGCACATAGGCCAGGGCCGCCTCCACGTTGTCGAAGCGACCGTAGGCGGCCGTGGGGATGGCGTTGGCCATCATGAACTCTTTGGAGTAGGCCTTGGAGCCCTCCAGCTGGGCGCCGTCGGCGTTGGGACCGAACACCGGCACGCCAGCCGCGCGCAGCACATCGGCCACACCGTCGACCAGGGGCGCCTCGGGGCCGATGACTACCAGGCCGATCTTGCGCTCGGCCACGAAGCTGAGCAGAGCCTCGCTGTCGGCAATGTCGATATCGACGTTCTCGGCAATGTCAGCGGTGCCGCCGTTGCCCGGGGCCACGTACAGCACATCGGTCTTCGGCGACTTCTGCAGCGCCCAGGCGATGGCGTGCTCGCGGCCACCCGAACCCAAAACCAGGATGTTCATATTGGTCCTCTCCTACCAATTCCGCATGATGGTCTGATCGCGATCGGGGCCCACGGAGACAATGCTCATGGGCACGCCGGTAACCTCTTCCAGGTACTCGATGTAGTTGCGCGTGTTCTCGGGCAGCTCCTCGTAGGTCTTGCAGCCCGTGATGTCGACGTCCTTCCAACCGGGCAGTTCCACATAGATGGGCTTCGCGTGGTGCAGCACCGACTGTTGCATGGGGAAGTAGTCGTAGCGCTCGCCGTCGCACTCGTAGGCCACGCACACCTTAATGGTGTCAAAGGCCGACAGCACGTCCAGCTTGGTGAGGGCCACGTCGGTAAGCCCGTTCACCTCGGCGGCATAGCGGCCGATGACGGCATCGAACCAACCGCAGCGGCGCTTGCGGCCCGTGGTCACGCCGAACTCGTGGCCGGCGGCGCACAGCAGCTCGCCGTCCTCCGCATCCTGGCCCACCCC
The DNA here is from genome assembly GCF_056795635.1 of Adlercreutzia sp. Taxonomy (NCBI): domain Bacteria; kingdom Bacillati; phylum Actinomycetota; class Coriobacteriia; order Eggerthellales; family Eggerthellaceae; genus Adlercreutzia; species Adlercreutzia sp. The sequence goes on from NZ_JBQIIT010000026.1 coordinate 21,736, forward strand.
GCCGTTCTCGGGGAACTTCAGTTCCGTGGGGAAGGGGCCCTCGCCCACGCGGGTGACGTAGGCCTTCTGGATGCCGAGCACGCGGTCGATGGCCTTCGGTCCCACGCCGGTGCCCGTGGCTGCGCCGCCGGCGCAGCAGGAAGAGGAGGTGACGAAGGGATAGGTGCCGTGGTCGATATCGAGCAGGGTGCCCTGGGCCCCCTCGAAGAGGATGGACTTGCCCTCGGCCAGCGCCGTGTTCAGCATGTGGGCCGACTCGCACACGAAGGGAGCGAGAATGCGGGCATAGGGCAGGTACTCGTCGCAGATCTCCTCGACGGTGTAGGTGTGCAGCCCGTAGATCTTCTCCAGAATGGGGTTCTTCTGGGCCAGCACCGCCGCGAGCTTCAGGCGGAAGATCTTCTCGTCCAGCAGGTCCTGCATGCGGATGCCCTTACGGCCCATCTTATCCTGATAGCAGGGACCGATGCCGCGCTTGGTGGTGCCGATCTTCTTGTCGCCGAGGCTCTTCTCGTCGGCCCCATCGAGATCTTTGTGATAGGGCATGATGAGGTGCGCGTCGTTGGAGATGCGCAGGTTCTTGCAGGAAACGCCCTCGGCCTCCAGCATGGCCATCTCCTTCACCAGGACGCCGGGGTCCACCACCACACCATTGCCGATGACGGGCACGGCGTTCTCGTACATGACGCCCGAGGGCATGAGGTGCAGCGCCAGCTTCTTATCACCGTGAATGACGGTGTGGCCGGCGTTGTTGCCCCCCTGGAAGCGCACCACGTAATCGTAGTCGCTGGCGATGAGGTCGGTGATCTTACCCTTGCCTTCGTCGCCCCACTGGGCGCCGACGAGCACTGTGCTGGGCATGCTGCGTCCTTTCGTCGT
>NZ_JBQIIT010000027.1:0-21932 GCF_056795635.1 Adlercreutzia sp.
GTCGCGGATGGCGCCGCCCACGCAGGTGGCCGCGCCGCCGAAGGGCTCGATCTCGGTGGGATGGTTGTGGGTCTCGTTCTTGAACAGGTACAGCCAGTCCTGCTCCTCGCCGCCCACATCCACCTTGCACCGAATGGTGCAGGCGTTGATCTCCTCGGACTCGTCCAAGTTCGTGAGAATGCCCTGCTTCTTCAGCCACTTCGCACCGATGGTGCCCATGTCCATGAGGCACACGGGCTTCTCGTCGCGGCCCAGCTCGTGGCGCAGCTCCAGGTAGCGGTCGAAGGCGGCCTGCACGTTGGCGTCGGCGATGGCCACGTCATCGAGCACGGTGCCGAAGGTGGTGTGGCGGCAGTGATCGGACCAGTAGGTGTCGATCATCTTGATCTCGGTGATGGAGGGGTCGCGGCCCTCCTCGGCGAAGTAGGCACGGCAGAACTGGATGTCGGCCAGGTCCATGGCCAGGCCGCGCTCGGCGATGAAGGCGGCCAGCTCATCGTCGGAAAAGCCCGTGAAGCCCTCGATGACCTCCACGTCGGCGGGACGCTCGAAGGCCATGGCCAGGGTGTCGCGGGTATCCAGCGAGGCCTCGCGGGCCTCCACCGGGTTGATGACGTAGCGCTTCACCGCTTCCACGGCGGCCTCGTCCAGATCGCCCTCCAGGTAGTACACCACGGCCGAGCGCACAAGCGGGCGCTCCCCCTGGCTGATGAGCTGGATGCACTCGCTCGCAGAATCGGCGCGCTGGTCGAACTGGCCGGGCAGGAACTCCACGGCGAACACTGCGGCCCCGTTCGCCTCGGGCAGCTCGAAGGTGGCGATGTCGGACTGCGGCTCGGAGAACACCGTGGGTACGCAGGCGGCGAACAGCTCCTCGCCGATGCCCTCCACGTCGTAGCGGTTCACCAGGCGCACGGCCGCGAGCCCCTGAATGCCCACGATGTCGCGCAGCTCGGCGGCCAGGGCGCGGGCCTCGCCGTTAAACCCGGGCTTCTTCTCAACATAGACGCGAGATACCATGAATCTGCCTCTCTCTCAAATGAACACGAGCGGGAACGGACAAAGGGGCGCCCCTCGGCACCCCACCAACATCTAGTTCGCGCTCTGCTCTTTCTTTGCAGCCTTCGCTTCCTTGGCGGCCTTCTTCTCGGCCTGCATCTTCTCACGGTTGGACAGGCGGAAGCCGCTGCCGAACAGACCGCGGCGCGCGGGCTTCACGGGAGCCTCGTCGGACTCGCCGCCGTCGGCTGCATCTTCACCGCCCGCTGCTCCCGCCTTCTGGGCAGCATGGCGGTTCTGGTTCTTGCCAGATCCCTTCGCCTTCACCTGCTTGGCCTGCTGCACACGGCGGGCCTGCTTCTCGGCTTTCGCGTTCTTCTCCTCCAGGGCCAGCATGCGCTCCTGGTAGGCCACACGCTCCTTCTTGATCTTCCAGAAATCCAGCACGAAGGCCGCGATGATGAACACGTAGGCCAGAATGAGCGTGGTCACGCCGAGCCACTGGGGCATGGCCCCCTGGCCCACGAAGCTCAGGGTCGTGCAGCCGATAGCGGCGATGAGCAGCACCCACCAGATGGCGCGCAGGCGCTTGTAGCGGGGAGTGTCGGGCTTGTAGTACTTGCGCTCCACTTCGCGCTGCTTGGCCGCGGCCTCCTTGCGGGCGGCCTTCTCGGCGGCCTTGCGCTGCTCCGGCGTCTTCTTCGCCGTCTTCACCGTCACCGATGAGGCCGCCTTCGACTTGGGCTTGGCCGAAGCCGCGCTTTTCTTGGTGGTGCCGCGGCGATCCTCAGAGGTGTACCGCTCGTTCATGGGGTTGCGCTGGGACATAGGGCTGTGGTTCTCCTTCAGTGACTCGATGCGCGGGCACCCGCGCGGGGGCGGTACGCGACGCTAGAAGGTCGCGGGGTCGAACTTCTGGCCGGTGATAGTCTCGAAGGCCTGGATGTACTTGGCGGACGTGGCGTCGATGATGTCCTGGGGCAGGCGCGGCGGGTTGCCGGTCTTGTCCCAGTTTGCCGTGAGCCAGTCACGTACGAACTGCTTATCGAAGCTGGGCTGGTCGGCGCCCTCCTCGTAGGTGTCGCCGGGCCAGAAACGGGAAGAATCGGGAGTGAGCACCTCGTCAGCCAGGATGATGGTGTCGCCCAGGCGACCGAACTCGAACTTGGTGTCGGCGATGATGACGCCCCGGGCGGCCGCATGGTCGGCGGCCGTGGTGTACACCTTCAAGGCCAAATCGCGCAGGGCCGTGGCATCCTCCTCGCCCAGGATTTCCACCAAACGCTCGAAGGAGATGTTCTCATCGTGGTCGCCGATCTCGGCCTTGGTGGAGGGGGTGAAGATGGGCTCGGGCAGCTTCGAGGAGTTCACGAGGCCCTCGGGCAGGGCGATGCCGCACACGGTGCCCTCGCGGTTGTACTCCTTCAGGCCGCTGCCGGCCAGATACCCGCGCACGATGCACTCGGCGGGGAACATGTCGGCCTTCTTCACCAGCATGAAGCGGCCGCGCAGGTAGTCGGCGTAGGGTTGGAACTCGTCGGGCAGGTCGGCCACGTTGGTGGAGATGAGGTGGTTCTCCACCACGCCGTCGAGCAGGTTGAACCAGAACTTGGAGAGCTGGGTGAGCACCTGGCCCTTGTAGGGGATCTCGTCTTCCAGGATGTAGTCGAAGGCCGAGATGCGGTCGGTGGCCACGAGCAGCAGCTTGTCGCCCAGATCGTACAGATCGCGCACCTTGCCCTGCGCATCGGGGGTAATGTCGATTCCCGCCATGGGATGCCCTTTCTCCTCACGTGAGCCCGACGGCCGGCCTCGCGCGAGCGGGCTTCGAGCCCGCGCCCGCACCGGGAACCGCCGTCCTTCGGCTCCGCCCGAAACCTGCACTTCGAGCGCACTTTTTGCGTACCGCCCATTATGGCACAAGAAAGCCCTCCACCGCGAGGGCGAAGGGCTTCTGCGCACATTATCCGAGAGCGGCGAGGCTTGAGGGAGGGGGGCGCGGAAAACGTGAGGCAGACCGACCAGGCGGGACCGTCCCATTTCCCGATAGGGCCATCTTGCCGGAACTACTTGGTGCCTAGCGCTGCTTCTTGTGGGGAGTGCGCTTCTTGCCGGAACCGAAGGCGCGGTGCTTCTCGGCGGTCTCGTCGAACAGCGGGATGTGGATGGTGAAGCAGGCGCCCTTGTCCTTCTCACCTTCCACCTGCACCCAGCCGCCGTGGCGGTCCACAATCTCCTTCACCACGGCCAGGCCCACGCCGAGGCCGCCGCTCTCGCGGTTGCGGCCGGCGTCGGCCCGCCAGAAGCGGGAGAACACCATGCGGGCCTCTTCCTTGGTCAGGCCGATACCGGTGTCGCGCACGGCAATGGACGCCATGATGTCGCCCTTCTTCACCGCGACGGTGATATGGCCGCCCTCGGGAGTGTAGCGCACGGCGTTGGAAATGAGGTTCGCGGTGGCCTGGCGGATCATGTCGGCATCGCCCACCACCATGACGTCGGGCTGGGCATCGTAGGTGAGCGTAAGGCCCGAATCGGAGACGAACATCTCGTGGGTGGCGATGATGCCGGCGATGAGCTCGCCCACATTCACCACTTCCTCCTTCATGGGATCGGCGCGGTTCTCCAGGCGCGACAGCTTCAGCAGGGCGTTCACGAGGCGCGACAGGCGCTGGATTTCGGAGTTCACCGTGACGAGGCGCTCCTCGTCGGCCTCGTACACACCATCGACCATGGCCTCCACCGTGGCCTGGATGGCCATGAGCGGCGTGCGCAACTCGTGGGCCACGTCGGTGGTGAGGCGCCGCTCCAAGTCGCGATCCTTCTCCACCGATTCGGCCATGGCGTCGAAGGTCTCGCCGAGGCGGGCCACCTCGTCCTCGCCCCGCAGATCCGTGCGGGCCGACAGGTCGCCGTCGCCGATAGCCCGAGCCGCCCCCATGATGCGGTTGATGGGGGCCACAAGATTGCGAGCGAAAAGGAAGCCGATGCAGGAGGCCAGCACGATGGCCACGGCCGCGGCGATGAACATGGCCTGGTAGGAGTTGTCGCGGAACTCCTGGTCGGGCTGGCGCATGAGGGCCTCGGACCCGTAGACCCACAGGCGCACCATGCCCACCTTCTTGCCGTCCACCATGATGGGCGCCTGGGCCACCTGGGAGCCGTCCGTGGGCTCGATGGACTTCGCGAGGCCGCCCTGCTCCTCGTCGTAGACGATGGAGGAATCGAAGACGGTGCGGCCCTCGTCGTTGATGACGCGCACCCCCACGCCGCTCGTCAGCTCCATGGCCTGGAGCGCCGGCTTGGTGGTCTCGGGGTTCCACAGATCGTCGGTCTCCTTGTAGATGGCGGCGATGCGGTTGGCCGTGGTCTGGCAGAGGGTCTGCATGTTGTCGGCCGTGTAGGTGCGGAAGTGCTGCTCCCACACGAAGGACACCACCCCGATGGCCACGAGCGCGGTCATGGCGGCGATGAGGGCGAAGGCCAGGGTCACGCGGGTGGTGTAGGAGAAGTCGGACCACCGCAGGCGGCGGCGCTTCCTCGTCTTGCGCGCCGGAGACGGCGAAGAGGCCGCCGGCGGGGCGACCTCTTCGACAGTTTCCAGAATGCGCGGCGTTTCTTCCGCTTCAGTCATGGGGCTCCTTCGGGCGCGGGGGCTCCCGCGCGACGGGGCCGCGGGCCTACCCGAAGGCGAGGCGCACGGCCGGAACGGACGGCTTTACTGCTTGGTGGGATCCTCGAAGCGGTAGCCCACGCCGTGGACGGTGTGGAGCCACTTCGGGCTGCGGGGGTTGTCGCCGATCTTGGCGCGGAGGTTCTTCACGTGGGAGTCGATGGTGCGCTCGTAGCCCTCGAAGTCGTAGCCGAGCACCTTCTCCACGAGCTCCATGCGGGAGTACACGCGGCCCGGGTAGCGGGACAAGGTGGTGAGCAGCTTGAACTCGCTGGCCGTGAGATCGATCTCCTCGCCGGAGACGAGCACCTTGTGGCCGGACACGTCGATGGTCAGCTCGCCGAACTCGAGCACCTCGCGCTGGGGCTCGGAATCGGCGTGCACGCGGCGCAGCAGGGCGCGGGCGCGGGCCACGAGCTCGCGGGGGCTGAAGGGCTTCACGAGGTAGTCGTCGGCACCGAGCTCCAGGCCGATGATGCGATCCTCCACCTCGCCCTTGGCCGTGAGCATGATGATGGGCACGTCAGAGGTGTCGCGGATGACGCGGCAGACGCGCTCGCCGGGCACGCGGGGCAGCATGAGGTCGAGGATGACCAGATCGAAGTGGTGCTTTTGGAATTCTTCCAGCGCGTCCTGGCCATCGCCCACGGCGGTCACCCAGTAGTTCTCGCGCTCCAGATAGGCGGTCACCGCGTCGCGGATGGCCTTCTCGTCTTCGACGAGCAGAATGCGTCGTGTCTCGTTGCTCATGGATGTTCTCCTCGTGATCGTGACGTGCGCTTTCGTTCACCCCAGCCGACACGGTGTCTGACCTGCGATTTTCTCGCTGCCGGGACATATATCAGCCGGGCGGTCGTGTTTGCGTTTATTGTAGCGTTTACCCCTGAACGGTCGCCGATACGTATGGGAAATGACACAATACACCCATGCCACAGAACAGAACTTCGCGCACCCGGTCCGGCGCCTCTCGAGGCGGCTCCCACGCAGGCCGCCCCCCGCGGACCCGCAGCGCTTCCCATTCCCCCGCCCCCGTCTCGGCCCGCAAGCGCCCGGGCTCGTCCCGCGCGGCCTCCGCCGGCTCTTCCCGGACCGCCACGGTGAAAGTGCGCCGCACGCCCCCGAGCGCCCCGGTGCGCCGGGCGGCCGAGGACGGCGCCAAGCCCCGCTCCGTTACCCTGCCCGGCGGCCGCGAGCTGCTGCTCACCCGCCGCACCTTCCTCTACGGCGCCGCCGGCGCCGCGGCCCTGGCCGCCCTCGGCGGGGGCGCGGCCTTCGCGGCGGCCCACACCGACGACAAGAAGAGCCTGGAAACCCTCACCGTGCCCGAGGCCAACGTCGTGCTCGACAATTCCCTCGAGCAGATCGAGAACCCCGAGGACGCCCTTGCCCTGGCCGCCTCGGTGGAGCTGCCCTTCGGCACCCTGCTCTGGTGCAGCGATGACAACGTGGCCGCCTGCCTGCTGCCCACCGAGACCGCCAAGCCCCTGGCTCAGGTGGGTCTGCTGGACCTGGCCACCGGTGAGTGCGCCACAGTGATCGAGCACGCCGTGGGCGAGGGCGAGGGCTTCGAGATTTACGATGTGCGGGCCAACAGCCACGGCGCCATCTGGACCGAGGCCGACATCATGGACGGCCTCTGGCGCGTTTACGGCGCCGCCGCCAGCAATGGGGCCCTGGGCGAGGCCCAGCTGCTCGACGAGGGCGACGTCGATTGGGAGATGCCCTCCCTGGCCGTGGCCGACGGCTATGGCTACTGGCAGCGCCTGCCCCAGCTGGACGGCAACGCCCGCGTGGAAGACTCCCTGCTCAAGCGCGCTCCCTTCGGCTCAAACGCGGCCGAGGTGGTCTACGCTTCCGAGGGCCGTATGGCCTGCGCTCCCATCTCCTGCGGCGATGCCCTGGTGGCCACGCCCCGAGCCCGCACGAGCGGCACGTACTACCAACTCACCCGCATCGACGGGGCCACGGGAGCCGTGACCGATGCCTGCGTGCTGCCCTCGTCCATGAAGCCCATGGAGGCGGGATGGGGCCGCACCGGATTCAACTTCGCCTTCGACGGCATCTACAACTACGGCGATGGCATCTCCAACCTGGGCACCTACATGCCCTTGGAACCCCTGGAGGGCCCGCGCCTCGCCGGCACCGAGGGGGCCGAGGGCCCGGGCACCGACGACCCGCACCTGCCCGTGACCCTGGCCAACATCGCCACGCCGGCCTACAGCGCCGACCAGTGGTTCCACTATGTGGCCAACCCGCTGTCGGCCCCGTGCTGGTGCGGGAACTGGGTGCTCGTGCGCGGCGGCAGCGCCGTGTGCGCCGTGGACCTGACCAACCGCCGCTACGCGAAGCTGCCCCTGGAAGAGGGTTCCGGCGACTACAACGACTTCCTCGCCTCCACCCACATCGGCCAGCGCGCAGTTACCTACTGCAACGTGGACTACACCCCCATCAACGGCGAACCCCAGAAGCACTGCCTCGTCCGCATCTGGGAGCCGGCCTCGTAATTCCGCTTGCCCGGCGGATCGGGCGATCCGCACCAATACCGCGATCGCACCCGTAGGGCAAGGGCCGTGCCCTTGTCGCGGCGAAGGCATGGCCTTCGCCCTACGGGTAAGGCAGCTACAGTCCTCCTAGATACTGCTGCTTGGCCTTCAGGATGCGCAGGACCGATTCGTCGATGCGCTCCTCGGTGAGGGTGCCGGCGGCCACGGCGTCGAGAACGCCCTGGTAGGCCTCGGGGAAGTCCTCGGGCATGAGCGGAATGTCGCAGCCGGCCGCAAGCGCCGCCACCGCGGCCTCGGCCGCCGTGCGGTAGTTCGCGATGGCCCCCATGGACAGCGAATCGGTGACCACGATGCCCGTGTAGCCCAGCTGGTCGCGCAGGATGCCCTGCACCACCACAGGCGACAGCGAGGCCGGCGTGTAGTCGCCCGTCACATTGGGCAGATCGAGGTGCCCCACCATAATCATCGGCACTCCGGCCTCGATGGCGGCCTTGAAGGGCACCAGATCGACGGCCTCCAGCTCCTCGGCGGCCTTCTCCACGGTGATGGCATCGTCGTGGGAATCGCCGACGGCCGAGCCGATGCCCGGGAAGTGCTTGGCGCAGCAGAGCATCCCCTTGCCGAGGAAGCCCTCGATCTCGGCAGTCGCCAGAGATGCCACGAGGGCCGGATCGCTGCCGAAGGAGCGCTCGTCCATCGCCGTGCCGCCTCCGAGGGCGGCCACGTCGCACACCGGGGCGAAATCGAGGTTGAACCCGAGGGGCGCCAAGTAGTCGGCAATCTGCTCGGCTGCCTCCTTGGCCGCCGCCTCATCGGCTGCCGCCCCCAGGACGCTCGCATCCCCCACATTCGGCGCGGCGAAGGCCTCGTTGCCGGCCACGCGCACCACGGTACCGCCTTCCTCGTCCACCCCCAGAAACGGCGGCACGCTGCCGTCCTCGCTGTAGAAGCTCTTCACACTCGCGAGCATGGCCGTGGTCTGATCGGGATCGATGAGGTTCTGGGCGAAGTACACGATGCCGCCCACGGGCCACGCCGACAGGCCGGCGTGGGTGGCATCCCCGGCCTGGGTCACCTGGGAGACGTCCTGCACCAGGGCCTCCGGAGCCACGATGAACAACTGGGCCACCTTCTGCTCCAGGGTCATGGCGCCCAGGCGCGCCGCTGCGACCTCGTCGACGGCGGCAGCGCCGTCCGGCGCCCCGTCGTCCGCCCCGGCACTATCGCCGGAAGAGGCCGTGCCCGCCGGGTCATCGAAGGCCGTGGACGAGGGGGCGGGCGCCGCGGGCTCGGCCTCGCAGCCGCCGAGGGCCAGCGAGCCCGTGGCCACCGCTCCCAGCCAGAGGAAGCGGCGGCGCGTGACGAAATCGGTCGTGATGCCCATGGAGCCTCCCTTGCAAGGATACGGCGCAAACGTCGGTTTCCCCAGCATAAGCCCGTGTACCTTCTTTGGCAACCAACAGATTCCTGCCCGTCCCCGCGGCAGACGAGCCCCTCCTACCCGTTCCAGAAATCCTGGATCAGATCCTGGCGGGTGGCGTGGCCCGTCTTCTTCAGAATGTTGTGCACATGGGCCTTCACCACCTCGCTCTTGCAGGTGCAATAACGCCAGATGACGTAGCCGAGTTCATGCGCCGCCTGCCGGCCACGCGCAGCGAGACCCCGGTAGGTTCCGCAAACCCTTTCCGCGTAACGGACGCGCGACTTTCTGTGGAGGAGGTCGCGCGTCCGCTCATTTTCGGGAATAATGAGGGAACACGGTGCGCAGCGGCATCGCACGGCAATGGCGACAACGGCTTGGAGGGCCCATGACCTATCTCATCACGTTCCTCGAGGGCATCATCACCTTCGTGTCGCCGTGCCTTTTGCCCATGATTCCCATCTACGTCACCTACTTCGCTGCGGGCGAGGAAGTGCGCACCGGCGTGGTGCTGCGCAATGCCCTCGGCTTCGTGCTCGGTTTCACCATGGTGTTCATCGCCCTGGGGGCCCTGGCCTCCACCGTGGGCGCCTTCTTCATCGAGTACCAGACCGCCGTGAACGTGGTCTGCGGCCTGGTGGTTATCGCCTTCGGGCTGTATTTCCTCGGGTTCATCAAGGTGAACCTGTTCCGCGGCGCCAAGAACCCCCTGGCCGGGCGCCAGCTCGGGTTCTTCTCGTCGGTGCTGTTCGGCATCATCTTCTCCATCGGCTGGACGCCCTGCGTGGGGGCCTTCCTCGGGTCGGCCCTTATGCTGGCCTCGCAGCAGGCCTCGGTGGTGCAAGGCGTCATACTGCTGCTGTGCTATTCCGCCGGCCTCGGCATTCCGTTCGTGGCCGCCGCTGTGCTCATCGACAAGCTGAAGGGCGCGTTTTCCGTCATCAAGAGCCACTACGATATCATCAACAAAGTGTGCGGCTGGTTCCTCGTCGCCGTGGGCGTGCTGATGGCCACGGGACTGCTGGGCGGCTTCCTGCGCCTGTTGAGCTAACCGCCAACGAGAGAAAGGGCTTTCCATGGACGAGAACGAGAACAAGGACGGGGCCATGACCCCCGAGGAGCGCGGCAAGCAGATCAGCGCGGCCCTGGATGCCGCCGCCGAGCACGAAGCTGCCGAGGCGGCCACTCCCGCTGGCCAGGCCCGCGACCGCAAGGCCCACCGGGGCGTCATCATCGCCGCCGTGGCCTTCGCCGTGCTGCTCGTGGGCGCCGGCATCGCCTACAGCGTCCTGGCGCCGAAAGCCGATCAGGCCGTGGAAATCGGCGGCGCCGATGTCGTCCACAGCACAGAGGGGCCCGAGGAGAACAACGACGACACCGGCGAGGGCAACGGGGCCAACGCGGCCACGACCCCGGTTCCGGACTTCTCCATGACCGACGCCGAGGGTGCCACGGTGCGACTCTCCGACTTCAAGGGACGCCCCGTGCTGCTGAACTTCTGGGCCAGCTGGTGCGGTCCCTGCAAGAGCGAGATGCCGGCCATCCAGGAGGCTTGGCAGCAGGCTGGCGACGAGGTGGCCTTCGTGATCGTGAACATGACCGGCATGGGCGGCGAGACCGAGGAGACGGCCCGCGCCTTCCTGACCGACAACGGCTACGATTTCCCCTGCTACTTCGACAAGGCCAACAGCGCCGCCGCAGCCTTCGGCGTGAGTTCCATTCCCCAGACCTACCTCATCAACGCCGAGGGCAACATCATCGGCGGCTACATGGGCGCCATGGACGACGCCGTGCTCGCCGAGGGCCTCCGCATGCTGACCGGAGACACCGCGACCGCCCAGTAGAGGGCGCGGGCACCCCGTTACCCCGCCCCCTTCGCTCACACTGGCTTCAGGAAGGCGAACTGGGACAGAGGGAGTTGGGCGAAGTCCCGCCAAATTTGCTCAATAGGAAGGCCGATCCGCCTTCCATTCCACAAAAAAGCGCCGACCCGCGACGGGTCGGCGCTTTGCGTTGAGCAGAGGGGCAGCTGCAACCGCCGCCTAGTCGGTCTTAGAACTCCAAGGCCTCCAGACGGTCGAAGACCACGTCCTTACGAGTGAGGAAGTCCCAGGGGTCGAAGATCTCGTCGAGCTTCTCGGCCGACAGCAGCGCGGCGGCCTCGTCGTCGGCCTCCAGGCGCTCGCGGTAAGTGGGGCCGTCCACGGCGTTCTGGATATCTTCCCACACCTTCATGGCGTTGCGCTGCACGATGACGTAGGCGTCCTCGCGGGTGATGCCGGCATCCACCAGAGCCAGCAGCACCTTGCTGGAGAAGATGAGGCCCTTGGTGCGCCACAGGTTGTGCTCCATCTTGGCCGGGTAGGTCTGCAGGCCGTCGAGCATCCACTGCATCTTCGCGAACATGTAGTCCAGAGCCGTGAAGCTGTCGGCCAGCACCACGCGCTCGGCGCCGGAATGGGAGATGTCGCGCTCGAACCACAGGGCCACGTTATCGAAGGCCACCTGGGCGTTCGCCTTCACCACGCGGGCCAGGCCGCAGACGCGCTCGGCCGTGATGGGGTTGCGCTTGTGGGGCATGGCGCTGGAGCCCTTCTGTCCCTTGGTGAAGGGCTCCTCGGCCTCGATGACGTCGGACTGCTGCAGCAGGCGCACCTGCATGGCGATGGATTCCAGCGTCGAGGCGCACACGGCCAGGGCGGCCATGACCTGGGCGTGGCGGTCGCGGGCCAGCACCTGGGTGGACAGCGGATCGGGGGTGAGGCCCAGCTTCTCGCAGACGTAGGTTTCCACGTAGGGGTCGATGGAGGAGTAGGTGCCCACCGCGCCGGAGATGGCACCGGTGGCGGCCACGGCGCGGGCCTCCTCCATGCGGGTGAGGGCGCGCTTCAAGGCCCAGGCCCAGCTGCCGAACTTCATGCCGAAGGTCATGGGCTCGGCGTGGATGCCGTGGGTGCGGCCCACGCACAGGGTGTTCTGGAACTCGAAGGCGCGGCGCTTGCAGGTCTCGCCGAGGCGCTTGATGTCCTCGATGATGATGTCGCAGGCCTGGGCGATCTGGTAGGACAGGGCCGTGTCGCCCAGGTCGGAGGAGGTCATGCCGTAGTGCACCCAGCGGCTCGGCTTGTCGCCGCCCTCGGGAATGTCGGCGTCAATGTAGTTGGCCATGCACGTGGTGAAGGCGATGACGTCGTGGTTGGTCACCTTCTCGATCTCGTCGATCTCCTCCACGTTGAAGTCGGCGTGGTCGCGAATCCACTGGGCCTCTTCGCGGGTGATGCCCGCCTGGCCCAGCTCGGCCTGAGCCTCGCAGGCCAGCACCTCGATTTCCTTCCAGATGGCGAACTTGTTCTCCAACTCCCAGATGCGACCCATTTCCGGACGGGTGTAGCGACCAATCACGTGCGTTTCCTTTCCTCGCGCCTGCGCGACCGCCCGCGCGGCCCGCTTCAATGCTCTGTGCGTAGGGTACCAAAAACTGCGGCCGCCAGCGGGGCTTTCTCGCCCAATCGCCCCTTTCCGCAGCCGTAGGGCCGCCGCAAAGGGCAGTCTTTGCGAAAGTGGCAAATATGCCGTTGCAGAAAACGCGCCGCTCGGGTAAGATACGAACTTACGCGGAGGAGTGACCGAGAGGCCGAAGGTGCTCGCCTGCTAAGTGAGTATGCCCCACAAGGGCATCTAGGGTTCGAATCCCTACTCCTCCGCCACTCTTTTGTTTCGTTCGCCCTGACGGGACGAACGAACCACTCGACGCTGCGGCTTTCTGCCGCATTTCATCTTTACCCTTGTTTTGCGCTCGGCGTTGGCGAAGCCAACTTGGCGCAAAGGCGGGCAAATCTGAAACACGGCACAAACCCTCGCTGACCTTAGCAACTTCGCAAGTCGTCTGGGCCTTCCGCATCCCAACCGAGAGCGTTTTTATTTCCCCCACGGCCAGCGGTGCTTGGTGGTGGAGGGGAGGCGCTTTTTGCGGTAGCTGGGGTTGTGCTTGAGGAAGCGCCAGTTGGCGAAGCGCGTCAAGGCGAGGCCGAGGAGCGTGACCGCGAGGAAGCTGAGGGTGAGGTCGAGCACCGCCGGGGCGCCGTCGAAGAAGGCGTAAACCGAGGCCAGGACGAAAAGCCCGCTGAGCACCCCGCACAGCCAGGTGAATACTGCGATAAGCACCTCCTTGGCCCGGGCCGGGGAATGGCGGTAGGTGACCACCAGGTAGATGATGCCGGCCGCCACGGCCAGCAGCAGCACGAGGGGCACCACCCGAGAGAGACGCGCGATCAGTCCCATGGCTACCTCCCCGGAACTTGGGCGGCCCGCAGGCCGGAGAGGGTCGTCGGCCGCGCCCACCAGCCCTCGGTGCTCGCCGCCGTGGCCAGCGCGCTGGCCTCGGAGAAGCTGTCCACCAGGGCATAGGTGGCCGACCCGCTGCCGGAGAGCAGCACGTTCTCGGCACCGACCCGCTCGGCCAGCCACGCCCGCACGGCGGCAAGCTCGGGCAGCAGCGCCTCGGAGGCGGCGGCCAAGTTGTTGAACAGGGGCACCTCGTCGGCACCATCGGCGTTCTCGATGGCCCCCAGCGCCCCGTCGGGAACGGGCAGGGGTTCCTCGTCGAAGCGGCGGAAGGCCTCGGCGGTGGACACGCCGGCCGCGGGCTTCACCAGCACCACGGCCCGCTTCGACGGCGTAAGCCGGCGGCGCAGCACCTCGCCCACGCCGTCGAGCTGAGCGCATCCGCCATGCAGGAAGAAGGCCACATCGGCCCCGAGGGCACGGGCGCATTCCCCTACGCGCTCGTCATCGGCCGCAAGGCCCCACTGGGCCGCCAGGCCCACGAGCACCGCCGCCGCATCCGACGAGCCGCCGCCGAGGCCGGCCTGGGCCGGGATGTGCTTCTCGATGCGCAGCTGCACATGGGCGGGCTCTTCCCGGCCGATGGTCCGGGCCAGGCGGTCCGCCGCGATGAAGGCCAGGTTGTCGGCCGCGGCAATGGAACCGGCGGCCCCCGTGCGATCGGCCAAGTCGATGGAGACGAGGAGGTTGTCGGCCGGGCCGCCCAGGGCCACGTCGTCGCGCCCGGCCGCAGCGGCACCGGCAGCTGCCTGGGCCACCTCGTCGGCCGTGGCGGCCTCGATGCGCAGGTACACCGTGTCGTGCAGGGCCAGGGCGTGCATGACCGTATCGGCGTCATGGTAGCCGTCGGGCCGCCGCGCCCCGATGGCCAGCACCAGGTTCACCTTCGCCGGCGCCACCAGCTTGACGGCCCCCGGCCCCATGAAGGCGGCCGCCGACCACTGGGCCTCCCGGGCCACGGCCATCATATCCACTTCGGACGTGTTGCCAGCCATGCTACGAACTCCTTTCCCAGCGCCCTCAGCGGGCGGTATCCTCAAATTGCTCCCGCGGGTCTTCCGCAACCCCACGGGCATCCCCCGCAGCCGATTCCGACGGCCCCGCGTCCGCGCCGGGCACCGAGCCCTCGCCCGCGCCGCCGGCGACAGAGCCCGAAGCCGGCTTCTTGCGCCGGGCCCGGAAGAAATCGCGCAGCAGCGCCACGCACTCGTCCTCCCGCACCCCGGCCGTCACCGCGAACTGGTGGTTGAGCCGGCTGTCGGCGTGAACCGCGTACAGGGTGCCCAGGGCACCGGCCTTCTGATCGGGAGCCCCGTACACGCAGCGGGCTACCCGAGCCTGGTGCATGAGCCCCGCGCACATAATGCAGGGCTCCAGGGTGACGTACACCGTGCAGTCGGAGAGCCGCCAGGCATCCAACGCCTGGGCCGCCTGGCGCATGGCGAGGAATTCCCCATGGCCCGCCGGGTCGCGGTCGGCCTCGCGACGGTTGCGGCCTCGGGCGACAATGCGGGGCTCGGCCAGCGGCCGGCGCGTGCCGCGATCCATGGGCTCGTAGACCACCACGGCCCCGATGGGCACCTCTCCGGCAGCCCCGGCCGCCCGGGCCTCTTCCAAGGCCAGGGCCATGTACTGCTCGTCGAGCAGCCGCTGTTCTTCGGGTGTGCGATGTTCATTCATGAGGGGGATTATATGGTATCCTGTGCACCATCGTCCGTTGCCTGTGCAATGGGCACCGAATAAGCGGAGGCGTGTCCGAGTGGCTTAAGGAAGCAGTCTTGAAAACTGTCGTGCCGAAAGGTACCGTGGGTTCAAATCCTACCGCCTCCGCCAGTCTTTGCGCTCCCAAGGTCGCTTCGAGAAAACAGAAGGGGAGCACCCTCGGCACTCCCCCAGCTATGATTGTTTTCGAGCGGTTCGCGCAGTGGCGAGTTAATCTCTGTCGTTCAGTATCTCGTCGATCATTTTCTCGCGCTCTTGTTCTTGCCGCAACTCTTCGTTTTTCGCCTCGAGCCTTGCGTTCTCCTCTTTCATGAAGTAGACGCCGCTCAGTTCGAACGATGCCACGTGCTCGCTCATCTCGCCGATCATGTCGCTGTCATCCGGCATCACGATTGCCTCAACCTCGGCTGTCTCCCCGTCTGGCAATTCCTCGGCGCCCCCGAGAGCCGTACCGATCTTGTTGCCATCCTTGTCGAACAAATCCCAGCCCATCAGAAGCGTCTCAGTGCGTCCACAAGTGTTCTTGACAACCGCATGGAGATAGTCGAGGTCGTTTTCGCCCTTCGTGAGCGCCTGGTTGCTTATCTCGTACCCGTCTCCCGTATCCGTCTTGCCCCCAACGCAGCCCGCCACGCCGACGAGCCCCAGCGCCATCACGCACGTAAACACCAAGACGAGTGCCTTGCTCTGCCTCATTGCTCTCCTCCTTCGAGCCAGCAAAATACCGTTCGCTTCATCATAAGTACGAAACCCAATAATTTGCTGCGCAACATTTTGAGGTACGGCCGCGCTCCTTGCCTTCGCGGCCTCTCCCCAAGGCCCAAGATGTTTCCGGGGAAGAAGGCGTTCGAACGGGAGGCACCGGGAACCCCGACGACATCACCCTGTCCTGCAACCCTCTTCCTTAGACGACGCCATCGGCTCGGAAATCGATTCTCATCTGCCCTTTTGGTAACTTAGGTACTTTTTGGACATCGCTGAGTACCTCCTGTGCCTTGGCGGTGCCGTTGCAAAACTATAGGGTGGAGGCGCCAATCGGCCCCAGGGGAGGCAGGCAAGGCCCCTCTGGGACGAACCGCCAAGGAATGCAGAGCGGGCCATCGATCCCTCACCCGAGAACCGAGGCGTGCGCATGGACATCTATGTCCGCGATAGCGGGCGCGTGTACGACGTCGAAATGCAGAGACACGGAACGACCTGGCCGATAATGATTTGGCCGATCTGCTAAGAAACGTGGAAACGGTCGTGCCGAGGGACCGCTGCCTCGGGAGATTCACGCGGCAGCGGTCCCAGGCGAACAAGGATAGGAAGTGGGTGGGCAAAGTGTGGTCAGTAAGCACCATCGAGGAGAATGACGCCCGTCGGCAACGTATCGGCCTGCGGCTCGCCCGCCAAGAGGGTCTGACCCAGGGCATCGAAATGGGGGAGAACCAATTCGCCGCCCTTGCCGAACGGCTTCTCGCCCAAGGCCGCCTCGACGATCTTCAGCGCGCAACCCAAGACAGAGGGTTTCGCGCCACCCTCATAAAAGAACTCGTGCCGCCTGCGCAAGACTAGGCCCCGAAACAACGAGCCAGCCCCAGAGACAACCCCCCCCCAAAGACCCCCGAAGAGCGACTGCTAATTTCGCGAACAGCTCAAGCGCGCATTCCCCAATCCACGCTCACCTTGGTCCAAAAGAGCGATCATCCCCATGAAGTCAGGCTAGGCAAAGTTTGCGATGACGCAAGATTGTAACCTTCTTTGTAAGGGGCTCAATAGTATACTTAGTAATATATGGTATTACTAAGTATGTTGGAACGCTACAGGAAGGCATCATGAACACCGTTGTTATGGAGCCCATTAGCTCGAAATTGCGAAGCGATGAGAAGTCGGCGTTCATCGCCACCTGCGACAGCATCGGCACCACCCCAAGCAATGCGATCCGCATGTTCGTCAGCGCTTTCAACAAGCGCGGCGGCTTTCCTTTCGATCCCGCCAATCCTTACGGGTTCAACGACGATACACTTCAGGCCATGCGCGATACCGTATTGGGACACAACCTCTCCGGCCCCTTCAACACAACCGACGATATGTGGGCGTCAATCTTAGAAGACAATAATGAGTAAATACCAGCTCTTTATCACATCAAAATTCAAGAAAGACGCTCGACACGCCGCCAAACGAGGCAAAGACCTCGGTAAGCTCGATGCCGTCATCAACACCCTCCTTGAGGGAGGCCTGCTACCCGAAACCATGCGAGATCACGAGTTGACTGGCAACTATTCTCATCACCGAGAATGTCATATCGAGCCCGATTGGCTGCTGATCTACTGGCAGGACCACGATAAGCTGGTCCTCACTGCAGTGCGCACGGGAACCCACTCCGATTTATTCGGGGAATAAATCACAGAGCCTACGATGGCGGATGAATCAAACGTTCGTGAGCTCAAAGATGACGTCGCCGCCTGCCCCCAATTAGTACAATCAGTGCCTCCTCGCACTCGCATCCCACCGCGTCTTCGCGCAGCCATTTCCCCAGTTGGTATAATGGCGAAGACCAGAAAGACCTCCTGAACAGGGAGGTCTTTCTGATTGCCTGCAAATAAGGGGTTTATGGGACAAAAGTGTGTCCGAAATCGAGAATTGACGCAGGTCAACTCCTGATTTTCTTTTGGAAAGTCAAATCAATCGCGTTTTCCGCTCGGACAGAAAGTGTGTCCGATATCCGGTCTTTCGCCTGCTCAGTCCCTGATAAATTGAGAAAAAGTTCTCGATTTCGAGGGGGAGCCAATTGAAGAGCAAGCGATGCCCCGTGTGCGGCGGTCCCATGAAGAGAAACGGCAGGGCCAAGACCGGTAGGCAGCGATGGCGATGCAGGGAGTGCGGTGGATCCGCGACGCATGCGATCAACACCGACGAGCGCGACCTCAGGGCCTTCCTGTCTTGGCTCATGTCCAAGGACGCCCAGATCGATATGCCGGGCCAGGGGCGCACCTTCAGGCGGCGCACCTCGAGGTTCTGGCACATCTGGCCGATGCCGGAGGCGACCGGCGAGGCGTGCAAGGTCGTCTACGTCGACGGCATCTACCTGGCGAGGAGCGTGTGCGTGCTCATCGCGTGCAGCGACGATGTGTATGGCAAAGTAATTCTCGACAGTTTGGCATGTAGGAATTCGACACTTTGGCAGCGAACATGCCGACCATAACCTACGTCTATTCTTGTCTTGCTTCGGCGACGACAAGAAAGGCCGGAAAGGCATATGACCAGCATGTCCAAAGTACATTCTATTAGGCAAATGCGCATGAGGGGGCACAACGTCTCCGAGATCGGCAGAACGCTAGAAGTCTCCCGCGACACGGTGTACAAGTATCTCGAAGAGCCCGATCTATCGCCGAGTCCGCCCGCCAGGCGCAAGTCGGCGAGCGTCATGGATCAATACCGCCCGCTCATCGTCTCTTGGCTGGAAGAAGACGCCAAGAGCTGGCACAGGCAGCGCCACACGGCCAAGCGCATATGGGGGCGCCTGGTGGAGGAGGAGAACGCGAAGGTCTCCGACTCGACCGTCAGGCACTATGTGTGCAAGCTGGAGCGGGAGCTCGGCATCGGCAAGGAGCGCTTCTTGGACCTGGTTTGGGCGCCGGGCGAGGCGCAGGCGGACTTCGGGGAGGCCGATTTCTACGTGATGGGCGTAAGGCGCCGCCTGAGCTACTTCGTGCTCGCCTTCCCGTTCTCCAACGTCGGGCCGGCCCAGGTGTTCCCCGGGGAGAACGCGGAGTGCGTGTGCCAGGCTCTCAAGGACATGTTCGAGTTCATCGGCAGCGTGCCCGCCGGGATCGTGTTCGACAACGCGGCGGGCGTCGGCAGGCGCATCGGCGGCAGCGTCAGGACAACGGATCTCTTCGCCGCCTTCGCCGCCCATTACGGCTTCGCCTTCTCCCTCTGCAACCCCAATGCCGGGCACGAGAAGGGATCCGTTGAGAACAAGGTGGGATTCATCAGGCGCAACCTGTCCGTTCCCGTGCCGTCCTTCGACACGGGCAGGCGCTTCAACAAGAGCCTGCTCGACCGCTGCATGGCGCTGTCCGAGAAGGACCACTGGGCAAGGGGCGAGGAGGAGCGCGCCTTGTTCGTCGAGGACGAGGTGGCGCTCATCGGCCTTCCCGGGCAACCCCTCGACGCGGTGCGCTACGAGGTTCGCAAGACCGGCAAGCTCGGCCGCGCGCGGCTGGAGTCGAACCACATCTACCCGGCGGCGCCGGAGCTGGCGCTGACGGAGGTCGTCTGCGCCCTGCGCGCACGCGAGGCGTCCATCGCCGACGCGAACGGGGCCCTCATCGTCACCCACCCGCGCGCCTACGGGAGCGCCCCCACCAGCACCGCAGATCCGGCAAACCAGCTGGCCCTGCTCGCCAGGAAGCCCGGCGCGTGGGGCAACAGCCAGGTCAGAGTCGCCCTTCCGGATGGGCTGCGCGCCTACATGGACGGCTTGGACAAGGACGCCAGGGCGGAGAGGATCAGGCTCATGCGCAACGTGTCGGCCGATAGGGGGTGGTCGGCCATGGTGGCGGCCGCCGAGAGCGCGCTGGCGCACACGGGGCGCGTGGACGAGGCCGGCATCACGGTGGCGGCCCTCAGGGGCGAGAGCGCGCCGGTAGATTACGACGAGCCGGTGGACCTCGGCGTGTACGACGCGGCGTTCGGGAAGGGGGTGGCGTGACCATGGCCCCGAAGACGAAAGGGAGCACGGAGGCGTTCAAGGCGCTGGCCCGCTCGATGTACTTCTCCAACGAGTCCTGCGAGTGGTTTATACGGGAGGCCTCGGCCGGCCAGATCCAGATCGCCTGCAGGCTCATCGAGGCGGAGCAGGGGGTGAGGGCCCGGCGCAAGAGGGAGAGGCTGCTCCGCAAAGCGGCCTTTCCGCAGATGAAGTCGTTCGGCGGCTACGACTTCTCCCAAGTGGGGTTCCCGGAGGGGTACGGCGCCGAGGACCTGAAGTCGCTGGAATTCATAGAGCGCGCCCAAGACTTCGTGTTCCACGGCCAGACGGGGCGCGGCAAAACGCATTTGGCGATTGCCGTCGGGCGGGCCGCCGTGGACGCGGGCAAGCCGGTGAGGTTCTTCACCACGGCGGGGTTGGTTCTGCAGCTGGCGAAAGCGAAGCGGGAGGGCTGTCTGGACAGGCACCTTGCGGACATAGACAAAAGCGACCTGGTGATCCTCGATGAGTTCGGGTACATGCCCGTCGATCCAGAGGGAGCAAGGTTGCTGTTCCAAGTGATGTCGAACTGCTACGAGAGGCGAAGCCTGATACCCACGACCAACATCGAGTTCAGCAAGTGGGGAATGATCCTCGGAGACGAGAAGCTGGCCGCCGCGGCCATCGACCGCATCGTGCACCACGGTCGCCTGGTGGAATTTGGAGGTGAGAGCAAGCGCATGGGCGACTCGCTAATGTTGGGACGACAATAAAGACAGGTCGGCATTCGCTGCCGAAGCGTCGACTCCGGTCAGGCCAAAGTGTCGATTATTCTATTGCCAAACACAGTGCGACTTCCTGGAGGAGAGGAGCACCGTGGAGGGCAGGCCCGTGTACACCCACGAGAGGCTGCGCAGGGCGAGGTCGGGCCTGGTGGCGCTGGGCAACCAGGAGGGCGCTGTCCACCTACCTCGACCCCGTGCTGGCCGCGGAGCGCCCGCCGCCCGCCACCAACAACAGGACCGAGGGCGGGGTGAACGCGCCCTTGCGCTCGATGCTGAGGAACCACCGGGGCATGTCGGTGACCCGCAGGATAAAGGCCGTGTTCTGGTGGTGCCACATGAAGACGGAGTGCAGGCTGCCTGCGGCCCAGATCCTCGCGCGGATGCCCACGGACGACGACGTCGACGCGCTCTACGAGCTGTACGGCAGCGCGGCCAGGCCCGACGACGGGCTCCCCAATGGGGCGACGGGCTCGTCTGGGGCGAGCTCCACCACGCGACGGACTACCCCTACGCTGTCGACTAGCCTCCAAACACACTTTTTGTCCTACAATCCTTCGTCTTTCCGTTTGATTACCAGTCAGAATGTCACTGCTCCAAAACGACGGGATCAGGCGAAGGAAGCGAGACGGAGAGGACATCATCCTTGTGATCTCCGAATCAAAAGTCGTAAGGATATAGGAAAACAGGGCCGTGTCCCGATTCGAAGGTCTGGGCGTGCCCTGTTTTCGCTTCGATTTTACCACATGACCAGACGAAACAGAAGAGGCGGCCCAGACACCGGTGAGCTTAACCCCGGTAGGAACCGCCTCTTTCGCGATTGTACCACGGAATCAAGCCTCCGTACGGGGGCTTTTTTCATGCCCGGAAACGGGCGGGAGCGCCCCGCACGGGGTTGAAGAACGCAAGCGAAGGCCCGAACGGGCCGGAAAGGAGGCCCCATGGCCGGAGAAGAGGCGGCCCCCGAGGCCCAGGAGGCGCCGGAGGCCACCGAAGCGGCCGAGGTCGAAGCGCCCGAGCCGCCGGAGGTCGGAAGCGCCGAGGCGGGAGAGGGGGAGGACCCCGAGCCGCCGGCGGAGCCCGACTGGAAGGCGCGCAGCCGCCACTGGGAGAGCCGCGCCAAGGCAAACAAGGCCCGCGCCGACGAGAAGGACGCCGAGATCGAGAGCCTCAAGGCCCAGCTCGCCCGCCAGGGCGCGGTGACCGACGCGGCCCGCGAGAAGGGCGTGGACGCCGGCCTGCTCGCCCGCATGGCCGGGGACACCCCCGAGGAGATCGCCGCGAACGCAGACGCGCTCCTCGCGTGGGCGCGCCAGTCGCAGTTTGATTACCAGTCAGAATGTCACTGCTCCAAAACACGGCTTTGCGCCGTGCCCTGGGGACGCGCGTTTGATTACCAGTCAGAATGTCACTGCTCCAAAACTGCAGCGGAGGGGCATGAAGGGCCTGAACAGTTTGATTACCAGTCAGAATGTCACTGCTCCAAAACCTTGTAGTGCTTCGTTGGCTTTTGCAGGCGTTTGATTACCAGTCAGAATGTCACTGCTCCAAAACGAGAGGTGTCGCCAGGCGGGGAAGTTCGGGGGGGAGCCGAGGGAAGTTGCGGGGAAACGGGGCATGAAAAAGCCCCGCCGCTGAACTGAACCCCGATAGTGGGACTGGAAACAAAAGTTTCCAGTCCCACTTGCTTTAAGGGGTGATGGATTGAAATACGGAATGGACGCCAGGGCCGAGGCGCTGCGCTACTTCGAGATGGGACTTGCGGACAAGCTCGTCGGAAGGCTGCTCGGAATTCCCCACGAGACCGTCA